>DATIKH010000047.1:0-15046 GCA_035477775.1 Bacteroidales bacterium
CATAGGTGTTCACCTGAAACGCATTAAATGTCAGCGTTTTTATGTTTGTCATTTTCGTCCTGTTTTGAAATTAGGCAGCAAAGGTAAGAAATGGGAGTTTGAAGGAGCGGTTTTTGTTACCGGAGTTTTAAGAGTTTGGAATCGGACAAGAAGAATCTGGTCTAAAAAGTTCCGGAGAATTGTATAGCAGGGCTAAAACCCTTATGCGTTCTGCACCTTTCAGAATCATTGCAAACTGCAGCAGCCATTCTAATAATCCGAAATCCTGAATCAGGCTGTTTTACATTCTTTTACCACCGCTCTTTGCAGCATTTCTAAGCCTTTTTTTAGAGAAGGGTCAGCTTCCACGAACTTCCGCCATTTTATATTAAATGCAAGTATGGAAAAGGAAAACAACCTGCACATTAAAAAACTTTAATCAGTTTGATTGTATCGATAACAGATTTTTTATATTCAAGGGAACAAACATCGGGATTGGATCGGGCATTCCACTAAATTTCATTCCCACGGTTTATACCGTGGGCAATGTGGGTCTTGATATCGCAAACCTGAATATTTTCTGTACCTTTAGCCTGCAAATGAAAACCGGCGCCGGTTGTTATTATCACGGCTGTTCAACAAATCATGCAAACACCCAACATAAAATCATGGAAATTCTTGAGAAAATAAAGAACCTGGCTAACAGCTTCCACGGTGAAGTTGTAGCAATTCGTCGGCATCTGCATGCCCATCCGGAGCTTTCGCTGCATGAGCACAAAACGGCTGCTTATATTGCCGAGCAGCTTACGGCCATGGGAATCGAATTCAAAGCCGGAGTAGCAGGCACCGGCCTGGTGGCAAATATTTATGGAGGCAGAAACAAGGAAATGTTTGTTGCCTTGCGGGCCGATATGGACGCGCTCCCTATAATGGAAGAAAACCAGGTGCCGTACAAGTCGGTTTTTCCGGGCGTTATGCATGCCTGCGGGCACGATGTGCACATGGCGTGCCTTCTGGGTGCTGCGAAAATTCTGAATTCCATCAAAGATGAACTGCCCGGCTCCATCCGGTTGCTTTTCCAGCCTTCGGAAGAGACATACCAGGGAGGGGCAAGCCAGATGATTGAAGAAGGGGCGCTTGACAATCCCCGTCCTATTGCAGTTTTTGGGCAGCATGTTTACCCCCAGCTACAAGCCGGCAAGGTTGGCGTAAGGGGTGGCATGTATATGGCTTCGACCGACGAGATTTATCTGAAGGTTACAGGAAAAGGAGGCCATGCGGCCATCCCGCATTTGGTTATCGACCCGATTTTAATAGCATCGCATATCATTGTAGCCCTTCAGCAGGTAGTGAGCCGCCGGGCAAAGCCCTATATGCCTACTGTGCTGAGTTTTGGAAAAATCATTGGCGAAGGCCGCACCAATGTGATTCCCGACCTGGTAACCATCGACGGCACATTTAGAACATTCGATGAAGAATGGCGCAAAACAGCTCACAGCCTTATTGGTGAAATCGCTTCAAATGTTGCAAAATCTATGGGCGGAGAATGCGAACTAACGATTGAGAACGGCTATCCGTTCCTGATAAACGATGAGCATCTTGCTTCGAAATTTGCAGAATGGGCTGGCGACTATGTGGGCCGGGAAAATGTCAGCCATCTGGATATGACCATGGGAGCTGAGGATTTTGCCTATTTCTCGCAGATCGCCCAGGCATGTTTTTACCGTTTGGGCACGGGCAATGAGAAAAAGGGCATAACCTCAAACATCCACACCACCACGTTCGATATTGACGAAGATGCACTGGAAACCGGTATGGGCTTGATGGCCTATTTGGCAGTAAAAAAACTCCAACTTTTATGAAAAATTTAGCAGCACCTGTTTTATCAGCCAATCGGGTTACCCTGTTGGACTCCATTCGCGGATTTGCCATTTTTGGTATTTTGGTGGTCAACATGCAATACTTTTATCAGCCAATGATTAGCCTTATGCTGGGTTTTCAGGAACCCGGATCTGTCTTGGACAAATACTCCACCTTACTCATTAAATTTATTTTCGAAGGCAAATTCTATGTGATCTTCTCTGCGCTCTTTGGCTACGGCTTTGCAATTTTTCTTTCAAAGCCCTTAACTGAAGGGATGAGTATTTTGCCAGTTATGAGCCGCAGGCTGGGTGTTTTACTACTGGTGGGCATCCTGCATTTGGTTTTCCTATGGACAGGCGACATCCTGATTTTTTATTCGATTTTCGGATTTGTACTGCTTCTTTTTATTAAAGTATCAAACAAAGGCCTGGTAAAATGGGCAATATGGCTTGTCTCTATACCCATTGTTTTAACAGTGTTGGCGTGGCTTTTGGTTTTGATGTTCATGCAGGTTCCCGAAGGGGCAACGGCCATTGAGGCCAGTTTTGCTGAAGCCGCCGCTAATGCCCGAACTATGGTGGATAATGCAACCCGTGTTTATGCATCCGGCACTTTCAGAGAAATGGTTGCCATGCGCTTAACTGAGTACCAATTACTAGTTCCGGGAATGTTGATTTTTTATCCGGTGGTGCTGGCCATGTTTATGATGGGTATGCTTGCAGGGCGCTTACGTCTCATGGCGAACTACGCAGAGCACCTTCCATTCTTCCGGAGATGCCTGTGGATCGGCCTAGGTGTCGGGCTGCCGTTTAGCCTGATTTACGCTTATTCCTTTATCAGGGTTGACCTGCATACTATGGATTTTTATTCTGTGCTTCTTACTGCCGGACATGCCTTAGGAGGTGTTTTTATGGGATTATTTTATGTTTCGGCGCTGGTATTGCTGGCAAGTAAAAACAAACTGAAAACATTTACAGGGTGGATGGCTCCGGTAGGGCAAATGGCCCTTACCAATTACCTGCTTCATAGCATAATTTGCACCACCATTTTCTATGGTTACGGATTTGGTTTGGTTGGTCAAATTGGCACTTTTCAAGGGTTGTTGATAGCCATCGCAATCTTCATTGCACAAATACCCTTTAGCCGCTTTTGGATGTCCCGTTTCCATTACGGGCCTTTCGAATGGGTGTGGCGTACCCTCACCTATGGCAAAGTGCAACCATTTAGGAAAATCTCTCAGAAAGAACTTTTCTGATAAGGAAATTTGTAACCAACCACACAGGGTTTAAAGGCTTTTCAAGAAGTCTGAGGCAGTACTTTTCTAATTCCGTTGAGGCATTCGGCGTGTCCTGCTTGTTTTTTTTGGCCGAAAACAACCCTTCCTTCGGCTTCAATATCGGCATCCCAGTTCATTTTATGATGCAAATGATACTGTATAGCTCTGTTTTTCAGTGATGTAAGCCTAAGGTTATATTTTTTGCGCAGCCTCCAGCCCACATCCAGGTCTTCGCCAAAGCATGGCTTGGTGTAATCCTCGTCGAAGCCGTTTATTCCTATCAGATATTCTTTAAGTACCCCCCAGTTGCATCCCCATATTTCGCGCGAAGGATTCAGTTTCGACCTCCTGAAAGGTATGTAAAATGCCTCCTGAATGTGAGTCGAATCCGAAAAGATCAGGCTCAGAATGCTGAGATGCTTCAGGTTGCGCGAACTGTAAAGTTTACGGGTTAATCCGGGTCCAAGCATAACCCGGCGACCATAGTAATAGCCACCTTCGGAGATATTCCTGTGGTATGTTTCTATGAAATTTGGGTGTAAAACACAATCGCCATCAATGAAAACCAATTTTTCTCCTTTCGCGATTTTTATGGCTTCGTTGTTAATCTTGGTTTTTCGAAAGCCAATGTCGTCCTGCGAAACATGCCGTATATCAAAGCTATAAACTCCACATTGCTCTTTTATGAAGTCCCGGGTGGCATGTTGGTTGGCATCTTCGGCAATGATCACTTCAAAATCAGAAATTGTCTGTCTTTGAAGGCTTTTCAAAATCAAATCCAGAGCCGGGAGGTTTTTGTATATCGAAATAATGAGACTTACCATTTCTTGTCAGTCTATGGGCTTTCTAAGCGTTAAACGTCTGAGCAGATTATATTTCTTCTTAAAAAACTGGTGTTCGTGAAAAATCTGGATGGGGTTTTCAAAAAAATACGCGTATAGCTCCCGGTGGTTGTTGTAAATGTGCTTTCTGATCCCGGCAAGTTTTTGGTTTGCATCCTTATCGCGCGATTTCTTGTGTGTACGGTAGTAGAAATGAACTCCGGGCAGCTTTTGTACTTCACCCCCTGGTTTTAGCAACTCCAGCCAGAAGTCCCAATCTTCGCGGCCGGTACGCAGCAAAGGGTCGTAGCCCCTTGTTTTGTCGTAGTCGCTCCGGCGATACAGCGCGCTGCAAAATATCATGTTTTCCTTTAACAGTTCCTTTAGCGAATAGTCGGGCAATTTCCAAAAACCTTTTCTGTATCCAAACTTATGGGCATTGCTGTAAACCACCTTTACCTCAGGGTGGTTTTCAAGAACCTCCACCGTTAGTCTCATGTAATCGGGCGAAATCAGGTCGTCAGCATCGAGTGGAAGGATGTATTTGCCGGTGCTTTTCGAAATGGCATAATTCCGGGCAACCGAAGGGCCTGAATTGGGCTGATCCAGCAAGATAAACCTTTGGTCGAGCCTGGTATGCATCTTTGCAACTTCCAAAGTGTTATCCGTGGAGCCATCATCCACAATGATACATTCCCAATTAGTATAGTTTGATGCAACCACCGATTTGATCGTATCGGAAATGTAGCGCGATGCGTTGTAGGCAGGAATTATTACAGATACTTTGGGTTCTTGCATGGTAATAAAATTGAAACAAGGATTTATCTGTAATTCATGGGCTTAAACTTCAGGGCTTTCGAAAACATGAGCCGGTTGTTGTATTTCAGGCAAAGTGGGTGAAAGATATATCCCATGATATAGGCCCATTTTATGGGATAGCCGGTATTGTCGCCGAAGGCATCGCCCGGGTGCTTTACCAACTCATCATAAAAATAATCCATCCGGCAATGAAGTTCTGTGTACCACTCAAAGGTGAACGGCGTGTAGGGTTTGCAAATAAAGGCGCCGTTTCCGAGGAGTTGGTGCCAATATTTTCGAAGGTCTGCTCCAACCGGGCCTGACTCTTGCGCTACACCCCTTTCCCCGATTTCGCGGTAACCTATTATCCATTTCTTTGGATTGGCTTCCAGCCTGTCAAAGCTCTTTGTCCAATTGCTGTCGTAAGCTTTTATGTCAGTATATCCGCCCCCATGATGATGCATGAAATAGCACCTCAGATAGTCGGATTTCTGAATCAAAGACAGGTATTCATAGCCTTTATGAACCGGATGACCCGGAAGGATATAATCAGGTAACTTTTTTGGAGTAATCAATTCTACAGGAACCCCCACATGGCTGAGCATAATTTCAAAAACCTGCTTTCGGCTGTCACTCATTTCATTTTCACCTGTCCAAAAGCAGAATATTTTTCGGGGAATTTTGCCTGCACTGTCATAATGCGAGGCTACTGGGGTTTTTGTAAGAAAGAAATCACCGTAGCGGCTCTCCGAATAACTAAAATTGCCATTGCGCAATTTGTTGTACATCGCCTTTATATAACCCATCCTAAATCATTTTAAAAAAAATTGCCTGTATAATGAATCCAATTGTGCTAACAAAGGACTTTTTATTCTGCACTCTTGCCCATAGGTTGAGTCAAATATTTGCTTAATCCGTCATTGCATGTTTTTCTGTTTTCTTCAATTGCCAATGCCAATGCCTGGTCGTTCATCTGCAGATGCGCATCCGATTTGTTTTCTTTGTGCCACAGGTGATAGACTACCGCACCGAATTTCAGGTTATATCGCTTTACTCCACTGTTGAGCATTCTTACAACAAACTCACTGTCCTCCCTGCCCCAGCCGATAAACTCATCGCTAAACCCGTTTACTTTTATCAGATCCGACTTCCAGTACGACATATTACATCCGCGCACCCCGCGGTGTGTTTGCCTGCGGCTGTAAAATGCAGAAGCCAATGGCGATACTATTGCCGATGAAACTGCATTAAGCCTGTTGGCAATACCTTTGCTGAAAGGCGAAAATTTGATTCTTTTTGTTATTATTGAACTTTCGGTAAGCTCTTTCGAAAGTAGCACACGCGAACCCTGTATGAACCTGTTTGGAGCTATATGTAGCCGGTGGTCGCGCACAAAATGCCTGTGCAGCACCACATCGCCGTCAACCATAATGATGTAATCGCCTTTTGCAACCGATATGGCCCTGTTGCGAATGTGCGAAAGCCGGAAACCTTTATCCTCGTGCCAGCAGTGGATCAGGGGCACAGGGAAATCCATTTTAAACCCTGCTACCAGGTCGGCTGTATCTGGAGTCGAACCGTCGTCGGCAACAATTACCTCTGCCGGCATTACACTTTGCCTTCTAAGGCTCAAGAGCACAAGTTCAAGGGCATCCTTGCGGTTGTATGTGGTTACTATTACAGAAATGGAAATATTTTTGGCGCCCATAGGTTTGATTCGTGTTCAATTTTGAAAAGAAACAAAGGTAATTTTTATTAGACAGACATTCGGTAATGTATTGGTGGGAAAGCACACCGGATTCAATTTAGTTGACCTGATTATTTGGTTCTTTATGATCGCAATACCTAGTGTGCAAATGGAGTGTGTAAATTTGTTCAGTCATGCACAAAAAAAGTTACCTGTTTACCAGCCTGAGGTGCTTTTGATATCGGCTACAGGATACGCTCATAATTAGTTTTCCTTTAGGCAGGGAAGCAGGGATTACGTAAATACCCGTTCCTATCATTTCGCTGTGCACCATGCGCCCCTTGAAGTTAAATATTCGCAGCACCATACTTTCATCAGATGGATGGTCAATTTCAAACCAAATGCGACCGTGGCTGTAGATAGGTCCTTTAACCTGAATACCGGTCATTAAGGCGCCACCGTGCTCAACAGCTACAAGTCCAACGTACTCCCATTGGCCGTCGTAATCGGTCTGCTTTAGTCTGTAATAGGATATTCCGCTTATAGGTTGGTTGTCGATGTACGTGTAATGCAACACCCGGCTGCTGAATCCGCTTCCTTTCAAGTATGTTATAGGCATAAAATTCCTTCCATCGCCCGAACGCTCCAGGGTGAAAAAATCATTGTTGGTTTCGGTGGCAGTTGCCCAGTGCAGGGTAACACTATGGGCAGTGCTTCGAGCTGTAAAGGCAAGCAGGCTAACCGGCAAAGGAACGTTGTCGCTACGGGCTATGGCAAAATTTCCGAATGAGGTAATTTCGGAAACTACCGCTGTTATAGGGTTTGTTCCGCTTCCCGACTGCGTATTGTTTTGGTGAATGCCTGGGCTGGGCGCTGTCCATGGCGAAGCCCGGGTTATAATGCCGTGCTCACTGGGGTGACTACCGCCATTTGTGTGGCCTCGTGAAGTAAGTGTAAGCCTGCCGGCAAATGTCAAGGAGGGAGATGTTGCCCCAAAAACAAGTGACCAATGTCCGTTGTTGAGTCGTTGGGTTAAGGGAGTACCTAATAGGGTTGGTCTGGGCTCGGGGAGCGAAAAATCCCCTCCTGGTTCGGATACGAATGATGCAACAATGGAGCCGTTCGATCCGGTTCCTCCTCCCGACCCGGTGTCGGTAAAATCTACCTGCGCCATCTGGAGGTGGGTTAAAGTTCCAACCGGAAACAAATAGGGCTGCCTCTGGCTGGTATTAACATGCCTTCTCAGGTTGCCCACAACATAACTGTTCAAAAAGTCTGCATTTCCACTCCAGGCCACAAGCGCATCCGGCATGGGGTGCTCAATGGTTAGCTGGTGAGTATTTGTGATTAGCAAACCCCTGTTTAAAATGAGGCCTCCCGGAAGCATCGAACCAGTGCCACCTGTAACGGTTACATTTCGGCTTAAAGTAGCAGGGTTGCTAGATTTATTTACAATTAATTGAGCAACTGTTTCAGGTAGCCCTGATCCGGTTACCATATCGTTGCCCCCGATAAGAACATAGCCTGCTCCAGATGAAAAGTTTCTTATGGAGGTCTGTATATTTCCTGCAGGAGTTCCTGCAGGTGTAATTCCGCTTGGACTGCCATACCTGAGGTAGGCTCCATAGTTTAAGGTGAAAGTGCCCGGACCGGCAACCACATAATGGTGGGCTACTTGAAAAACTGCTGGAGTATTTACTGTGAGCGTGCCATTTACTATTATGGAAGATCCAATATTTACATTACCGTCATCGCCCCAAACATTAGAACCATTGGCGTTAATTACAAGGCTGTGATACTCCCTTCCACCACGAAGGGACTGGTTCTGGATTGAGGATGTGCCATATAGCTCAATTGTACCACCCGATAGAATATATGCTCCCGTAAGCTCAGGAAGCGTTTCACCTATCCTTGAAATTCGCAACAACCCACTATCCATGATGAGGCTGCCTGAACCCGAAAGCCTTCGGTCCGTTGCATCAAAAATATTGTTACCTGTTATTGTTAAACTGCCGCTGATGGTTGCTGCGCTGCTGTGCAACTTATAACCACCCCCTGAAGAGGCACCGGAAATACGCACATGGTGGTAGGTTTCCCCACCCCTGAGAATCTGAAAGGTTGCACCAATGGTATTTCCTGCAAGTTCTACCGTACCTCCGGTGAGCGAATAGGTTCCTGTTAGCCTTGGGAATGATTGACCGGTCAGGGAAGTGGTTGTTCTTTCAAAGCGATAAGTCCCTCCGGTCATAACCAAAGCCCCGGCTCCTTCCACATGCCTTCCATTGCCAGCCGGGTCTGCTTCAACCAAAATTCCCCGCCTTATCTCAAGCCTGCCTCCCGATGCTATGGTAACAGCGGCTCCGGTGTTGATCCGAAATTCCTGGCTGTCGGTTCCCAATTCGACAATAAGAATTTTCGGCCCCGAGGTAGTTGGCAGACCATTGCCTGAAAATTGGTTTCCGTTGCCGGTGTAATGAAAAGTACCTCTTGTTGAAAAACTACGTGTTCCTGTTACCTGGATATTTCCGGTGGCTCCGGTGGTTATACCCGCCAAATGTCCGATTCTAATGCCACCATTGCCCCTCAGGCCAAATGTGCCAGTTCCGGAAACGACATGGGTACCCATGTTTAGCATAGAGAGGGTATCAACCTCTATGCGGTTATTTATAACTATCGGAGTGTTCAAAACTACTTCCCCCCCTGGGTTGTTTATCCGCAAAAAGGAGAAAGTGGTGTGGTGGTTTAGGTTTTGGATTCCAGCACCACTGAAAATAACTTCGCGCTGGTTGTGGTTGAAAGTTCCTGCCTGCCTGCTCCAGTTGCCTCGTACAAACAGGTCTCGACCAGGAGTACCCGATAGGGTCAGGATGCCATTCAGGGTAAGGTCTCCGTTAATAATAAAATCCCATTCTCCGGTGCCGCTATCAGCAACAACGCTTGCTCCGTCATCAATGGTAAGGTTACCTCGAACTGTAAGATTCTGGTTTAGGGCATTTTGGTTGAGGTTTAGATGGGTGCCACCTGCAACATGCAAATGCCATGGGTTGTTCCATTCCATAGCTCTGATATAGCTGCTGCCTGTGGCGTAACTGAGTATAGAATTGCTCCTGAGCTCAGGCGCCTGGCCCACAAATCCTGACCTGATTTCCAAAATGCCTCCAGCAGGGATTACCGAAGTGAATACGCCACCCGACTCCGGGCCAAACCTTACATTACTTCCATCCACAACAGCATGTTGGAATTCTGTCGGATGCCCCTCTACATTGGTGTTCGACCGGAACACGACCGTACCTGAGCCGGAATTAAAACTGCCGTTGTTTCTGAAAAACCCGTTTTCAGCAATAGTAAGAGAGTGGTTTGCAAGATTCAGCGTGGTGCCGCCCGATATGATAACGCCGCTGACAGTCAACGGTTGGGTGAGATTTACTGTTGATGGCAGAAATGCAATCCTGAGGTTGTTAAAGTAGGGCTGCCTTTCAGCAATATTATTGTTTAAATTATTCGCATAAAATCGTATGCCATCTGGGGGTGCAGAAATTGAAATGGTTTGATTAAAAGTCTCCGTGCCATTGCGCCCTGTGCCATGTACCCTCAATTGAGTGGCCGAAATCAGCTCGAAATGGATGGTCATGGCCTGCACACCGTAGGAGTTGAACATGGGTGATCCATTAAGGGTAATAAGAGCAGAATTTCCCTGATTGATGTTAATGATTGGAATTTCCCTATTGCCACCCGCATACAGGTTTATGCCCTTGTTTCCGGCACTGTGATCGGAATCCCAGTTCACTCCCCACTGTACACTGAAAGTAGCGCCCACCGGCAGAGGGTAAGCAAAGGTGCGGTCGGCATTTACAAAAGCTCCGGTTCCTCCCGGGTTTGCAAAAAGACCAAATGAATGATCTGCCATACCCGTTATTCCTGCAAGATTAGGGTTTCCAATAAATGCACCGGCGAAGGCGGTAGGGCCTGTGTTTCCTGTTGTGATTTGCCATGGCTCAAACCCAAAACCCTGATTACTTCCGTTTGTCCAGGTGGTTCCATAATTGCCTGCATCGTCAGAAGCAATGATTACCTGAGCGAATGACGGAATATACCAAACCAGCAAAACAATGCAAAGGAAAGTCCTCAGTTTTTGCCAAACAAATTCTTTTGCCAAGATCCTACATTGGTATTTATACGACCTAATCATTGAGCTGAATTCAATCCAAAATAGTTAACCAGATTCGACTATTGATGCCCGGTGCGGTTTCGGTTGAAGTTAAAAAATCAATAATTGCCCTCTATAGAAAACAAGAGGTGGCCTAAAACCACCTTTTATTTATGTTTATCCTTTGAGTCCTAAATTATATAAACCTTGAAAATTGAAATGCAAATTTTCCAAATTAAAATTACTATAAATTCTTTACTTAATTTTCCTTCAGGTCAAAATGCTTCCCTAAAAGAAATTAATCCTTTCGTTTTGGTTCACTTTAACGCAACTTACGGGGCGTTTAAGGGCTGGTTAAAATTCCTTTTTCCCTCCTCAAGGAAATCAATATACCTGCCGATATTCAGATCAAAACTGTGTGCAGGAGCCAGGAGGTTTTCAGTATGGTCGAGTATGACGTAGTAAGGTTGCGAATTTACGCCAAAACGTTCGGCCTGGAATACGCTCCATTTCTGGCCAATGGTTCGTATGGTGCGCTCCCGACCCAGGGCCGTGGAAACAAATTGTTGCTCTAACGGGAGCGGAGTCCGGTCGTCGACAAAGAGCGAAATTTTGACAAAATCGTTGGCAAGCATTTCCAGCACTCGCGGATCAGACCAGACATTGGCCTCCATTTTACGGCAGTTGGCACATCCGAACCCGGTAAAATCCAGAAAGATGGGCTTTCCCGCTTTACGTGCAGCTTCGAGGCCTTCGTTGTAATCCGTAAACGAGAGCAATCCATGCGGGCCGGTTTTTACGCTTTCGCCAATGTAAATGGTTGAACTAATCGGTTGTTGGGTTCCCTGGCCAGTTATGTGCCGTGTAACATCAAACTCCTGCTTTGTGGAAGAGGGCAAAAAACTGCTTATTGCTTTCAGGGGCGCTCCCCATAGGCCGGGTATCATATAAAAAACAAAACCAAACGATGCAATGGCCAGAAAGAGTCTTGTAGTGCTCACATGCTTCAGGTCGCTGTCGTGAGCAAACTTAATTTTTCCAAGCAGATAAAACCCCAACAGAAGGAAAATAGCTATCCAGGCAACTATAAACATTTCGCGCGAAATAATGCCCCACTGACCTACTGCGTCGGCCACCGACAGAAACTTTAAAGAAAAGGCCAACACTACAAACCCCAGAACCACCTTAACAGCATTCATCCAGCCACCCGACTTGGGTAATGCTTTAAGCGCTGTGGGAAACATTGCAAACAGACTGAAAGGTATTGCCAAAGCCAGGCTAAAACCAAACATCCCGGCAGCAGGAGCCAGTAGGTTTCCTCTGGTGGCGGCCTCAACCAAAAGCGTTCCTACAATTGGTCCGGTACACGAGAACGAAACCAAAACAAATGTTAAACCCATGAGCAGTACTCCCATGATGCCTCCTGTTTTATCTGCTTTGTTGTCGAGCGAAGTTGACCAGCTCGAAGGCAGAGTTAATTCGAATGCTCCCAGGAACGACATGGCAAAAAGCAGCAGTATGACAAAAAATAGAACATTGAACACCGGACTCGTAGCCAGCAGGTTAAGAGCGTTGGCTCCAAAAATCATAGAAATGGCAAGTCCAAGAATTACGTATGCAAAAATTATAGTGGCGCCATAAAACAAAGCATCTCGAATGGCTTTCTTTTTATTTCCGGCATTCCTTACAAAAAAACTCACCGTGAGCGGAATCATCGGAAACACGCATGGGGTAAGCAAAGCCAACAGACCGCCTAGCAACCCCAGAATAAAGGTGCTCCAAAACCAGCCTTTCCTTTCCTGCTGGTTGTCTTCAGTTTCCATAAGTAAATCTACGGGTGTGGGCGATGCCTGAACGGCAGGACTCATAGTATCGGTGGGTTCGTCAGCCGCTGTGGTGGCAATTTCTGCAGCTGCCGTACCTGCCGATCTTCCAGGAAGGTTAAAAGCAAACTCCATGTAATCCGGAGGAAGGCACCGCTGATCATCGCATGCCATAAAGGCGGCTTCTCCTCGAATGGTAACAGGGCTGTTGGAGGTAACCTCAACAGTTTGCCTGAAGGTAACCTGCCCCGAAAACATGCGCAAAGTCATATTGAAGTTGGGGTCGAACTTTTCAACAGGTGCGGGGTATCGCAAATTGCCAATTATTCGGAACCCTGCTCCTTCTGCAATCTCAATGGCCGTGGGAATAGGTCCTCCGGGGGGCAACTCGGTGCCGTAGATCGACCAACCGGGATCCATGGTGGCACTGAATCGCAACTCATATTGATTTTCGGCAACTTTTTCGTGCGAGAAATTCCAGGAAACTGGCTCAAGGATTTGCCCTTTCACGGGCATTGCCCACATCAAGGCAACCAGCAGATTTATCAGGCCAAATGACTTTAAAATTTTGCGCATAGAAGGTATAGGTTTGTTTGCTTAAACACTTTTTGTCTGATTTTGATTGAGCAATGGTTGTTAAAACATGTTAATAGCATCAACATGCCTGATTAGATATGGTGCAAAGATAGGAATTGCAACTGCCATCAAGAACTATTATAGTTGGCAACCAGAACCATTCTGGTACTTGGGTCGATTTTGGAATCCTCGCTGGTTCTAATCCCGGCAACCCAAATTACTAGGTTGTCCGAAGCCAATATCCATGTTTCCAATTTGTAATGGACAGGTATTTTTTTTTCGGTCAGGAGATCGCTCACCTTTTTTTTTCCTTTCATTCCCAGAGGCGTTATCCAGTCTCCTGGTTCAACCTTCCTGAGTGTAAGAGGAAACATCAGCTTATCGGCATCGAAATAAGCTATTGACCCATCCTTAGTGTAAGTTTTAACAAATTCCTTTGGTTTAAATTCGAATGTAAAACAATTCATTCCGTACCGGATTTCGCAATCAACCCTGTCAATTTTAAATTCTTGCTGCTCTTCTTTTGGTTGAAGGGGGATGACAAAGATTTTTTTTCTGTCCGTAATGGCCTGATGGGTTTTTGAATAGAAAATTTTGCCGGGTTGCCCATTAAGGCTGTCAAAAAGCTGCCTGATCACTGCAGGAGAAAATTGATAGTCCTTTAAAAACTCATATAGCAGTAAAGCTGGTGTTGGGTGGTTAATCAAGGCATCAATGCTGATTGAAACGCCCACTTTTTCATTTTCGATGCACCTTGTTTTCTCAGATTCCACCTCCCGGTCCAAAAAAGCTACTGTTGCCTGCATCCGGTCAAAAAAATCCTGTAAAACCGAATCAAGTTCCGGGTTTATTTCCCTGAGAATGGGAACCACTTTGTGCCGCAACTTATTGCGCAGATAAATCTCCTCCAAATTACTTTTATCAAGACGGTATTCGATTCGCTGCTCACTGGCGTAATCCTCCAGATCTTTACGGGAAGCGAAGAGCATTGGTCTGATAATGATGCCTGTTTTCTCCGGAATACCTGCGAGCCCCCTTGCTCCGGTGCCCCGTAACAGATTAATCAGAAGGGTTTCGATGGAGTCATCTAAATGATGACCGGTGGCCACCAAGCTGTAACCGTTTTCTCTGGCTGTTTCGAGCAGCCAGGCATATCGGAGCTCTCTGGCTGCCTCCTGAACCGAAAGCTTCGTTTTTTTACAATACTCTTTGGTGTCGAAAATCTTGCAAAAGAAGGGTACTCCCATTTCTCGGGAGGCTTGTTCAACAAAGTCCATATCAAGGTCCGACTCCTTACCGCGAAGGGAAAAGTTACAATGTGCCAAGGCGAACGAAATGCCTGACTTATTGAAAAGATGGGCCATCACCATGGAGTCCAAACCTCCGCTTACCGCTAATAAAATCCTTTGATGGCCTGTTACATGCCCCTTTTGCGAAAGGTTTACCTTAAAACGATCAAAAAGGTTTTGTTTCATTGCCATGTTCTAAAATTGAATTCTGAATGCCTGAACAATTTAGGAAGAACCTTTTAAAATTTTCTGATAACAGACAAGCTTCTCCCGTTTGCCTTGTGCAAATGTACGCAATCAACCTTTTTCTGCAATAACACAGATGCCCTGAGAGATTAAACCATTGACCTCCTTTCATATACCGCCAACGAATTTCATGAAATTAGAGGTTAAAAAATTATTTCAATGGTAGTAACTTATTACAATGTGAATCGTCTAACAACAAAAAGAGATTCATAGCGCCTTTTAGAACGCTGATTTCGAATTCAATTGTTTGAAAGGTGGCAAAGTAGCCCGAATAGTTTCCATAACTGGTTTGTTTGTTCTGGTTTTTAGTTTTTGATTGGTTGGTTTGGACAACGGCAGATCTATTCTGCCGTTGTTTTTATTTGCCAATCAGTGGTTTAATAAAAACACAAAAAAAACCTGATTTTTTTTCTTTGTAAATAAAAAAAGGTTTTTACCTTTGCACTCCCCAAATGCGGGGAAAAAGATCTTTGAAAGAATGGGAAAGCCAAAAAAGTAGCGCAAAAGAACAATACCTGTTAATTTCTATGAAAGTAGTAAT
>DATIKH010000048.1:0-11969 GCA_035477775.1 Bacteroidales bacterium
CGGTAATTTCAGGGCATTCGTAAATGGTGTTAAAATGCTGGCGCAGGATTTCCTGCTGTTCGCTGTTAAGGCTGCTGATAAATTGTTCTTTCGGGTTCATTGGATTTCAGGGTTAAATGTTAAGGGTTGTCAGGTTGTCATGGGTGTGAAAGAAAGACTTAGTCATGGCTAAAATACCAAATATCATCGTCTTCGTTGGTTGTAAAGGCTCCTAGCTCATTGATAAAACCCCACTCTCCATTCAGCTTTACTCTTAATGTTCCTTCAAAGTCCGGGTCGGTATCTTCAAAGATGGCCTCAGTAAAAGCTCCGTCTTGGCGAATGATGCCTGTTTTGCCGTCCTTTTCATAAGAGCCTATGCCATTAATGAACAAAAAGCCGTGGTTGACGTGCACCATGTCACATTCTATGGGTATGAGAAACTTGTTGGCAGGGATATTTATTACTCCCCATTTTTCGCCAATGCACACCGGGGCAAGATTATTGGGGTAGCCGATGTAATCATATTCAGGTTCAACGAGCCAGGTACCCTTGCCATCGGCAATGAGTACACCCCACTTGCCGTTGTGTTGGGTAACCACGCGGTCGCCATTATTTAATTCTGCAGGCCGAAGGAGCATGAAATTCTCAAAAACCGGCGGAACAATTACTTCTCCTAAAGCGGTTCGGAGTCCGTATTTGCCATCTTTTTCAATAAGTTCAGTCTCCCAGTCGAAGGCAGCCATAAAGTCGTTGTGTTCCTTGCCTCCAAAGTCTTTCTTTTCAAGTTCTTCGCGTTTTTTGTAATCGGCGGGGGTAGGTTTCATGATAGTAATTCTTGGTTTGCAAAATACCTTTAAGCATTTGGTCATTATTGCGTGAAACACTGAAAACCAGCCTTTTTATTCGCTTTTGTCAAATCCCTCCTCGCGGGCGCTGCTGCCAAACAGGAACTCCATGTCAACCTGACGCTCTATGGTCAGGCGCTGGTAAGTAATGCTGTCGCCCATTTGTGCTGTCATTGTTTCCCGTTTTTGGTTATTGGTTGACGTTTTAGGTGTTCTCTGATTAGTAAAGGTGATGCAAAATTAGATGGCCAGTTGGCCAAAATATGTCGTTCCTTAGAAAAAATATTAGAAATACAGGTATTGTTTTACATTGAATTAATTTGAATGGTTGTCGTAAAAATACTTGCTGAAATCGATGAAAAAATTATTGAATCTGCATGGCACCGCGACGTATTTTAGCGCAGTCATCTGTTATCTTTGTATTCCAAAAACTTTTTACCTATGAGCAAAGATATACAAATGATGAAAAAGGCCAGCCAGGCGGCCCTCCCCACCTTTTACCAGGGCGAAACTTCGCCCAACGCCGAGATGAAATGTCCGGTTGTACTTGTACTTGACCGGTCGTCATCCATGCAAGGAGCACCGATCAATGAACTTAACCGTGGCCTTAAGATCTTTCAGACACAGATACAGAATGATGAAGTGGCTGCAGCACGGCTGGAAGTGGCCATAGTTACATTTGCCAGCGATGTAACAGTTGTGCGCGATTTCGCACTTTTTGAGCAAACCGGCATTGAAACCATTACCGCTGATGGCGATACTGATATTGCCGGAGGCGTGCAGGAAGCAATGCAGCTTATCGAGGCCCGCAAGGCCTGGTATAAAGGGCAGGGATTACAGTACTACCGGCCTTATATTATCATCATGACCGATGGACTTCCTACCTCCAGCCAAAAGGATTTGGAAAAGATGAGGAGTGATATCAGCAAGGGTGTCAGCGAGAAGAAATTCAATGTTTGGGCCTTTGGTGTTGAGAAAGCCGATATGAAATTCCTGCGGTCAATTGTGCCGGGTGAGTTTCCTCCCCAGAAACTTAAAGGGACCAATTTTTCTGAGTTTTTCAGGTGGCTCAGCAGCAGTTTTTCCACCATCACCGCATCACGTCCTGATAATAAGGTTGACATTTCTCCCCGTCAGGGAGAGAATCCATTTCAGATCACCGTGTGATGGAGAATAATGACTTCTTTAATGTTCCGGCCCGCACCATTTCACAATACGTTAAAAAAAGGGGGCTGGCCAGGCTGCGTGAACTATGTGGCTGGAATCATCCCCTAAAGCTTGATAATGACCGTTTTTCGGCCATTGCAGCCACAGCAGAAAATCCATGGAGCATTACCGGAGCTTCGGTAACCGGCCATGGGCACCGCTTACATAGTGAGCCATGCCAGGACGCACATCTGGCGCAAGTGTGGGGAAATGGCTGGGGTGCAGTGGCTGTGTCGGATGGAGCAGGATCGGCATTGCGATCGCAGCTGGCCTCATCTCTGCTGGTTAGGAGGGCAGTGAGAAAAGCAAGCAGACTGGTAAGCCGGAAGGGATGGGCAGTAACAAATAAACTTCCGGCACTGGAGGAATGGAGAAGTTGCGCTGAAATCCTTATGCGTGAAACCAGTCAGGAACTCCCCGCCTTTGCTGAAAGAAAGAAAATACCCCTGCATGAACTCTATGCCACCCTTATCGTAATGATCTTCTCGCCCCATGGTATTCTCACTACACACATTGGAGATGGAAGGGCGGGTTGCCTCGACCTAAACGGGAATTACCATGCACTCATGGAGCCATGGGAAGGTGAGCAGGTCGGACAAACAGTATTTGTAACCATGGGCAACGGAAATATTCGGAACATAACAGGCGCTTCAGTATTCAACGCTCCGGTAAAGTCATTTTTTCTGCTCACCGATGGTTGCGAAAGGGTATCGTGGGAAACCCTCGCCCAGGATCATTTGACTGGTTCCTACAAAAAAAGAAACAAACCCTTTGCCCCTTTCTTTGATCAAACCATCAAAACGCTTTCACAGATGTATGCTACACTGCCCGCTGATGTAGTGGCCGGTAAATGGCACAACTATCTCGACAATGGCCACAAAGATTTTGTAACCGAACCCGACGACAAGACCATGGTAATAGGTATTGTTTCAGAAAACCCCATCCATAGAAAATGACCAGACGCTTTGTTACCCATAAAGGCAATAAAATAACTGCAGAGAGCAATCCATGGAAACAGGGAGGCGAAGGGGCAATATATCGTCTGGCGGGAAATGGAGCAGCACATCGGGTTGCCAAGATCTGGCACACCCGTGAAAAAGCAGACCGGGCCTTTGGAAAGATCCAGTGGATGGTAGACAATCCACCTCCGGCTCTTACCGATAAGGTGGTGAGCAGCACTATTATCTGGCCCAGGGATCTGCTTTTTGAAAAAAAACGGTTTGTGGGTTTTACCATGCCAACAGTAAACGATTCCGTAAAATTATTTTCGTTTGTACAGCCTTCATTCCCAGGCACCAAATGGGGACGCGAATGGCAAAAATTCGATCTGTATGGCGCTTTGAAGAACAGGCTGGTGGTATGCTACAACCTCGCCCAGGCATTAAGGTTGCTGCATATGACTGAGCGTATTGTTGTTCTCGACATGAAGCCTGAAAACATTTTGGTCCACCTCAACGGACACATTTCACTTATTGACCTGGACAGTGCACAAGTGGCTGATGATCGTAGGGTTTTCTTCCCCGGAACGGCATTTACCCCTGAATATGCACCACCTGAATTCCACAACAATCGGATCAACCCCCTCACTTGCAAAGTACCAATACAACACGACCTTTTCTCCCTCGCAGTTATCCTTTATCAAATACTGGTGGGTGTGCATCCATTCCAGGCTTCGCACAGCGTAAATACAACACTTACCGAGAATATCGCACAAGGATTATTTGTCTTTGGCCCCCGCTGTAAAGAACTTCACCGCATCCCTGAACTTCACGACAACTTTACCACCATCCCTGAACCGGTTAAAGAGTTGTTTGTTAATACTTTTATGAAGGGGTATAAAGTGCCGGCGCATCGTGCCACAGCTGCCGAATGGGCCGATACACTCCTTTCGGCTCTAAAAGATGAAAAAAGTGCCATACCAAGAAAGAAGAAACCACAGGTTGCAAAAAGCAATGTTAAAAAAGTTAAAGTAACCCAATCTTCCAATATTGTGAATGTGATTGGTAATAATATGATTGTTAATAGTGAGATAAGTATTAATAATGGGATTGGTACTAATAATACGATTGTACAGATACGGAATTACTACACCGTGAATACCGTTAGCACTAGCAAAAAATAATGTGAAGGTTTTCCTTGAAACCTAAGCTATAATATCTCTTCCAACCTTTCAAGGCGTTCTTTGTCAGGTACTGTGGCAAATATCCCCGTGGTGCTTCCCTCGCGCATACCCCGCAGGAACAGGTAAATCACCCCGCCAAAATGCGTGTTGTAACCAAAACCGGGGATGCGTTTTTCCAGCCATCGTTTCACGGCAAGGGTATAAATCATATACTGCAAATTGTAGTTGCTTCCTTTCATGGCGGCATCAAGGCCGGTGGCATTGTAGTCATCCGGGTTGTTGCCCAGGTGGTTCGATTTCCAGTCGAGGATGTAGTATTTGCCGTTGTGTTCAAACACCAGATCCACAAAGCCGGTCATCATCCCCTGCAGGGTGGCATCGCCCTTCAGATCACCTTCTACACCCAGTATCTTGTCGATCTCTTCTTTGCTGGCCCCTTCTTTAAGGGAGAAGTAAAACTGCAGTTCGGGCAGCATTTTGTCGCGGGTGATATTGCTGAGCCGGAAGCTGTCTCCGTTGAGGGAAATATCAACGTTCATGGTATGTTGCACCAGGGTACGGAAATGAGATAGGTGGTCCTCTTTCAGTACCCCCTTGTAGAATTTAGCGGCATCCTCCAGGGTTTGCTCCCAGGTTTCAGGCTGGTTGAAATCCATCCTTTCGAAAATGCTGTGCAGCGCCGTGCCCACATGGGCGCCCCGGCCAAGCTCCTGAAAGATAAAATGGTCGTAACCTTTTCCATCATCGAGTATGGCCTTTTCGAAAGGTGCGGAATGGTGCTTACCACTCAGTGCGCTGAAGCTGTGCACCTGAATGGGAACTTTCAATTCATCGCTGGTGAGGGTGGTGGGGCGGGCGGAGAAGGTGGGGGCATCTTCCTGAACCGAAGGTTTCCATTTTTTAAGTTTTTCTTCCTGAGCCTGTGTCTCGTTTTCTGGCTGGCTTAAATCAATTTCTTCAATCAGATTCGAACCTCCCTTATAATGACTTAAGATTGTGGAAAGAGATGATTCTACAACCGCTTCGTTTCCATTTCTGGCTCTCCTGGTTTTTGGAACCAAGGTAATGTAGCATTTATAAACTCCTCTGGTTAATGCAACATAGATCAGTCTGCGATTCTCCTGTTCGTCCTGGTCCAATTTTAGCTCTTTATCAGTTTGTTCAAGATCGGTGTATTTCATCGTAAAAACGTGCTCCTTTGATTCTTCTTCTTTTCCGTTTTTAGCCTGAATTTGTTTTTTAAAACTAACAACCTGTCCGTTTATATACGATCTGGGAAAGAAACAGAGGAAAGGGGCGAAAACAATATTATACTGCAGGCCTTTGGCTTTAAAAATGGTGGATATCTGAACTGCATTATCATCGCTTTCAACCCTGAGCTGGTATTCTTCATTGGAATCGTCCTGAGTCCGCTGCAGCCAGACGACCAGTTCATCGGGAGTCAATTTAGCTTTTCGTTCAAGCCTGTGAAGGATCTCAGCAATGTGATTTATGTTGGTCAGCAATCTTTGTCCTTCAGGATCGTTCTGGCAATGTTTCCGGATACCGTAGATGTCAAGGAAGCGGGCAATCATATTATACACCCCTTCTTTTTGCAATATGTTACGAAGGTCCAGAAAAAAGTCAATGTGAATGGTTTCGTCCAGTTTTTGCAATTCTGTCAGGGTCTGACTTTCTTTGGTTTCTTTCCCCTTTTCTTCTTCATTTGAATTTAAGGGACAAGGTGAATAGCCGAATTGAGGCAGGTTTATGACGCGGTATATGGCACCCCGTTGTGGATTTAAAACAGCCATTATGAGGTAGCGAACCAGTGAAGCTTCGTCTGAAGACATAACCCTCTGATCATCACGCAGCACCGAGGGTATTCCCAGCTTTGCCAGGGCTTTTTTGGTTGTCCGGGCCTCATCGTTGGTTCGGGTAAGAATTCCAATATCCTTCGGACTAATCTTTTCCCCGTTTAAGGTATTGTCGCCTGAAAGAAGCATTAATACCTCACTTGCAATCTTTTCGTAATTGGCTTCAAAGTCATTGGGGCTGAACTTCCAAATGGTAACGGGTGGAACTTCATTGTGATTTACCTTGATATCACCCAGCTTTTCATTTCCTGACTGAACAGACTCAAAGAGGATTTTCTCATCCAGGAACATATTGGAATCTTCTGAAAAGTTCATCAGTTGTTCCAAGGCTTCAAGCAAGCGGGGGGTAGACCTGTAATTGGTTTTTAAGGTATGCACATTGTCCTTCACCTGGTCCTTTGCTATTTTGTAAGTATCCAGGTCTGCACCCCGCCAACCATAAATACTTTGCTTTGGGTCGCCAATGTAGAAAAGGTTTTCCCCTTTAAACACCTCACTGAATATCTCGTACTGGTATTTATCGGTGTCCTGAAACTCATCAATGAAAATGGCGTCATACTTCTCTTTTAGGAGGGTTTTAAACTGTTCATTCCCCATGGCTGCATGAATAGTTTTGATCTGATCGTCGTAGGAGATAAATCCCTTAGATTTTTTTATTCTCTCAAGTTCTTCACTTGCTTTTTTGAAAAAGTCGACATAAAGCAGACTGGCATTATCGCAGGCTTCAGCGTATTCTTTCCCATAAGGGTAATATATAAACTCAAAATGTTTGATTTTTTCCTTTCTTTCACAGCAATATTTGATAAACTGCGGAAGGAATAGTTCTGCAGTGCCTCTATTCTTTCCCAGGTCAGTTCGGGGACCAATGTCAGAAGCCTGTATTTTGTCTAAATTATCTTCCACTGCCTTTTTTAATGCCGTATATTTTGCTACTTTGTTTTTTTCAATGTTAGCAAGTTCGACATGTTTTTCAGCATCCAAAAACTTCATCCCCTGCAAATGCTTTCGAAGCATTTCGTGCATTTTATCAGTTTTCAGATCTTTAATAATCTCTTTAAACTGCTCGTAATCCAGCACATTCAGGGCTTCCCTGACAAATCGGTTGCTTGCATTTTTCAGGATAAAGGTATCCTCGGTCACGATCTCGAAATCAAAAGCCTGATTGGTCTCGAAAGTAAATTCACCAATGGTTTTCTGGCAGAAGCTGTGGATGGTCATTACCGCAAGGTTGTCCAGCGATTGCAAGGCAGATTTTAGTCTTGGTATGCTGTTTTGCTTGCCGGCCTTATCAACCAAATCCGTAATCTCTTTATCGCATGGATCATTGTTGAAGGCATAACGGTACGCCAAACGAACAAATTTGCGGATACGGAGCTCCAGTTCGGCCGTGGCGGCTTTTGTAAAGGTTACCATTAGTATCTTATCAATGGGAACCTCCTTCTCAAGAATCAATCGAAGAACCAGTAAGGCTACTGAATAGGTCTTTCCCGTTCCTGCACTGGCTTCAATAAGTTTGGAGCCACTGAGCTCCACTTCTTTTATATTAAGCTTCTTCATTTGCTTGCTGACTAAGGTTTAACAATTCCGCTAATTTTTTGATCTGATCCACATCCTTTTCGCTAATCCTTTCAAAATATCCTGTTTCCAAAAGGGCCGAAACGTATTTGTTCGGGGGCATACCAGCATATTTGTTGCCTTTTGCTTCTGCTCTCAAGACATTTAAAACAGATTCAGTAGTGATTGATTGGACACCTTCGGGCGGTTTTGTGGCATTAAGACTGAATCTCAATGGTTGTGGTTTCCCTTTTTTCAGGTACTCAATAAGCTCAAAAAGCTTTTCTTTTGCACATCCCGTTTCAACTTTCGGGATGGCCAAATCAATTACCTTAATGTTGTCACCCTCATTCTCCAAGGCCAGCAGCCTTGCAGAAGTGATCTTACCTGCGGCATACAACAACAAAGCGTTCAGGTATGCTCTAACCTTGTATTTGTCAATATTGCCGGAAGTGGATGTGGTTGCATGGATGTATTCATCCCCAAAAACTCCATCGATAGTGCCGGTAATTCTAAGACCATTTACATTCAGATCAATGAAAACGCTCTTTTCTTCTTTTCCGTTAGTACGTTCAATGTATTCTTTCTTAACGGGTTCAATTTCTTCCAGCATTTTTTCCACCGCTTCCCGCCCCAAGTTCTTTAGTGGTAATTTACCTTTTTTGATGTGTTCCTGGATGAAAGCTTTAAGTTCTTCTTCGGTTGATCCTGTGTATTTAAGTAGTTCATTTTTGATTTGCCACTTCTGAAGTCTGCCCAGCTCAAACAACTCGGTTTCCGGCAGGGTAATGTCGTCATCGCCGGTCAGATAAATGCCAAGCACTTTCTCAAAATAATATTCAATGGGGGCTTCAAAGAATTTCACAAAATCATTGACCCAGATCTCCTCTTTTTGGTCTTCAGGTTTTTCTGCATCCGAAGAGTTTGCGACATCCTTTGTTCTGCGCAAAGAGGGGTCGGGTTCGGTGTTATAGAGGTAGGTAAATAGCTCCTGGTCGTTGTATCTGTTGCTGAAGCCGTGCAGGGGGTGCTTCACGGCCTTTAGTCCCAGATAGTCCATCAGGGTGTCGAGCACAATGGACGGGGGGATTTCGGTGTTGTCTTTTACGCTTTGCCCGATGTAGTTCAGATAGAGCTTTTTGCGGGCAGCCATCAGGGTGTCGAGGAAGAGCGACTTGTCGGCCTCCTTTTTGGAGCGGTCGCCGGGCTGGTAATCATTTCCCGTCAGGTCGAAACCCAGGTGGTTGTCCTGCCTCGGGAAAACGCTGTTGTCGAGCCCTATGAAGGCAATGACTTTGTAGGGCAGCCCTCTGGCAGGGATGGCCGAAGTGAAGGTAATGGCGCCCGTGTTTAGCTCATGCTCGCGGCTTTCGGTAAAGAGGCGCTTTTTCAGTTCGTTCAGAAATACCTGCCAGGGTACTTCTACTGCTGCGGAAGCCTCATCCAGGCGTTCGGTAAATCCCAGGACACGGAATATCTCATTGCGTTCCTGCCGGTCTTCCTTGTCGAAGTCGTTGCTCCACACCATTTTACCCATTACCTTTTCCACAAAGACAAGTTTCCAATCAGTCAGGGTGCGGGGTGTTTGCTGTTCATCCAGCAACTCCTGCAGGTCGTCCACAAATGCCTTGAGCCTGAAGAGATCGTGACTGGCCGATGCTTCAGCATCCCGGTAGGGGTAATTGGTCAAGCCTGGTTCTGCCAGGTATTCTTTTTCTTCTTCGGTAAGTCTGTGCGACACATCAAAGGGTTCCTCCGTAAGCATGGCATAACCCAGGATGATTTTTTCCAGGCCGTACTTCCAGCTTACGTAATGGGTATCATCATTCAGTCTGTTTTCACGCCCGAAACGTATACCTGCCTTGTTGAGCACTCCGCGGATGTAGCTGGTGTCTTCCACGCCGTAAGCTTTGCCGATACGGTTCTGCTCGAGCAGTCCGGCTACCTTCTCGGAGGTAAGGTCCTCTTCGCCCAAATTGGAGATCAGCTCCAGGGAGGCGGTGATGCTGTCGCCGGTGTTTTTTGCAGCACCCGAAACCCTGTGGGGAAGGTTTACGGGTGCATTGCGGAACACTGCCTTGACGAAAGGCTCGTATTTGTTGATGTCGGGGGTTATTACCAGCACATCGCGCGGCTTCAATTCCCTATCCTTAAGAAACAGATTGAGCAGGTAGTTGAAAAGTGCCTCCACCTCGCGCACCGGGGTAAAATGGGAAGTGACCTGAATGGAGTCGTCCGGTCCTTTTTCTGATAGTTCTTTGTTATTCACAATACTGTTCTGCAGCCGGCCAAGCAGGGTATTGTTATCTGTTTCCGGAAAATCCGTCAGCTCAGCCTTCATCCCAGCAAACTGTTCCAGCAACTCTTTGGCCTTGGCGCCGAAGCTTTCCAGCAGGGTATGCCTGTGATCCTTTTCCTTTGAAGGAAGGCAGAGGTAGAAATGAACTGTAATGTATTTACTAAGCCTCTTGTAAAACTCCAGATGGAAGTTGGTGTAAATGGAAATGCCAAAGAGATGGATCTCCGGCCAGGTTTTTTGCAAAAGTTCCTGACTCTCCTTTTTCTCAAGCGCCTCATATATTCCATCGCGGTAAGCGGCTTTTGACGGAAGTTGAAGCTGCTGCCACAGCCACATTTGCCATTTTTCCGATTCGGATTTTTCGGTGAAAGTCTTCCCTTCTTCCCAGCTTTTGATCATATCTGCACGATATAACTGGTACTGATCGAACAGGTCAGCAATCTTTTCAGAGAGCTGGATGCGGCGCAGGTCATTGTCCTTGAAATAGGATGCCACATAAGGGAAATCTTTTTTAAAATCCTCTGTGTCAAACAGGCGATATATTCCAAATTTGATGGCATCGCGGTTGCTGCGCAGCTTTTCGCCCGTGAGCAGTTCATACACCTTCCCCAGGAAGCCGTCCTGGTTCTGGAACGCGAAGTTGGCAAACACCCCGTTGGTTTCGGTAATGCTTCTTGTAAGCCAGTCGTTCACCCCCCCACCCTGGGTGATGATCACACTCTGGTTGAAGATGGATACCGATTGCTGGTTCAGGTTTTGGGCCAGCTTCCCGCAAAGGGTTTCTATCTGGCTGGATATAAATAGTTTGCTCATTATGCTGATTATTTACTTTGCTGAATTCTTTGGGTAAGTCCGGATGCACGCGACACCAAATTGTCAAGGCAGTGCTTCAGCGATTCAGTTGTGGATTGCACCAGTACCTTCTTCTTTGCGCGGGTTACTGCAGTGTATAGCAATTCGCGTGTCAGCAGCTTTCGGGCCTGCTTTTCGGGGAGGAGCACCACCACATGGTCAAACTCCGAACCCTGGCTTTTGTGTATGGTCATGGCAAACACGGTTTCGTAGTGGTTGAGATAGCCGGCATTATAGGGCTTAACCTCTCCGTCCTGACCCTCAAAGTATGCTTTGAGTACCCCTTTTTCATCCCTGCGCACTATACCTACATCACCATTGTTGAGCCCCAGGTTGTAATCGTTTTTGGTAATGATAATGGGCTGGTTGTGATAAAAGCCGGCTTTGGGGCTGAATTTTGCAGGATCACTGATCTCTTTCCTCAGTAATTTCTCAATTCGCAGGTTGGACTCCGCCACGCTGTGATCGTGTTCCCGGGTGACGCAAAGCACACGAACACGCTTCAGCTTTTTCAGGGCTTCTGTGATGTTTGCTTCATCAACATATTCCTTGTAAAGCTTAATCTGCTCATTGAACAATGTTTCAGAATATCCGGTATCTATGGCTACTTCTTGGTTGTTTTCATAGGAACCTATATATTCATCTGTGCCGGCAATGATCTTCATGCTAAACTCAATCAACCTGGGTGAATCCTTTGCTCTCCAGTTTTCAACCTTAACATCAACCTTATCTTTTAGCAGTTCGCTGTCTTTTGCCCTGCAAATATCCCCAAACACCGAACCTGCTTCCACCGAAGCCAGCTGGTCCTTGTCGCCAATAAGGTAAAATCTGGTTTGATCTCCTATTGCATTGAGCAGTTTGGCCATCATGGCGCCGTCTATCATGGAGGCCTCATCAATCACCACCACATCATAAGGCAGGGGCTTTTTCTCATGATGTCTGAAAAATACGCTGTTGCGGATATAGCCCAGCAGCCTGTGAATGGTTTGCGATTTAAGTGAAACCAATTTGTTGTAAACATGGATGGATGTTTCATTTTTGTGCCTTTCAGCATAATTTTTTAAGGCCTCGTTCATCCTTGCCGCTGCCTTGCCGGTGGGGGCCGCCAGGGCAATTTTCAACTCCAGGTTTTTTGCCAGAAGTTCAACCAGGTTTTGTCCCACACTATAGGTCTTTCCTGTTCCGGGCCCACCGGTTATGATTCTGAATTTTTCGCCCAGCCGCTTAATGTTTTCAATGATCTGCGTTTCGTA
>DATIKH010000049.1:0-5330 GCA_035477775.1 Bacteroidales bacterium
ATACCTCTGCACCGAACGCAAGTCGCAATCCAATAATTCGGCCAGTGAGGCAGTGGTTCGTCGATTATTAATTAACAGCACTATTAGCCGTAAAACCCTCTCCAATCGCATTAGCTCCATAGCTGATTTTTTAATTAGAACCATCGGCTCTGCAATGCCCAAATACAGTAAATCAGAAAATTAGAACCAAATATATCATTTTTTTGGAGATATAAGACTCCACCAGGGCGCAAGTTATACAAGGGGAGGCGCCCGGAATGAGCATAAGCAAAATCACCGATCGGTTTTGCTGCCCTAAATAAAAGAATTTATAAAGAAGGGGTATTATTGCCTTTCTTAGCCGGCCTTCCTGTCGAATTTATTTCCCAGTCTGATCAGCTTATTGCGCTGCAATAAATAGAAAATTTGCGTAATGGTGGGCAAGATGATCATGGTCGAGATCCAAAATTCCTTTTGATAAATTTTGTTTTTCGCTATATCACTCAAAATGATTACCCAGGTTGCGAATAATAGCATCAGTCCTAGGGTCACTAAAATTTGTAGATATTCCCAATTTTGTGTAGAAGCAATTGCTATTAAGATTGTAAGCAAGATGTTTCCAATAGCCAGTAACCAAACCGTTTTCAAATTGATTTTAAACTCCTGGTTTTCCATCTGTGTTAAGTTTTAAGGTTAGCATGAATTTTTTCGAAACAACGTGACTTTTTCAAAACTAACAAAAAATCGCCAATTATTTCAGAATCAGTTTTAGAAACTTCTATTTTAGCATCTTCAATGCGACCTTTTATGGATAGAAAAGCCCGCTTCCGGTTTGTGCTCAATTATTTCGCCACCCACCAACCTGTGGCCGAAACGGAGCTTGAATATGAGAGTGCTTACCAGTTGCTCGTGGCGGTGATTTTATCTGCCCAGTGTACCGACAAGCGGGTGAATATGACCACCCCGGCGTTTTTTGAGCGGTTCCCGACTGCCGAATCGCTTGCCCAGGCTTCTCAGGAGGAAGTATTCTCGTTGATCAGGAGTTGCTCCTACCCCAACGCCAAGGCCAAAAACCTAATCGGCATGGCCAGGGTGTTGACAGGGGAGTTCAACGGGGTGGTACCCTCAGATATCAAGGAACTCATGAAGATGCCCGGGGTAGGGCGGAAAACGGCCAATGTGGTTGCTTCGGTGGTTTACGGCAAACCGACCCTGGCTGTTGATACGCATGTGTTCAGGGTTTCGGCCCGCCTGGGGCTTACCCGGGGAGTAAAAACCCCACTGGAAACCGAAAAACAACTGCTGCAACACATTCCCGAAGAGCTGGTGCCTATTGCCCACCACTGGCTCATTCTGCACGGGCGCTACATCTGCCAGGCCCGCAAGCCCAAATGCGGCGAATGCCCATTGAAAGAGGCCTGCTTGTTTTACAAGAAAAAAGCTTTGAAATAAAAAAGCCTTTTAACGCAAAGTGCACAAAGGGAAAGATTGAACCATTTAGTCTGCAGGGCTGTTACTTTTCTACGGCCTAACCAGCAATAACCGAATAATTTTTCAAAATGGATAGGAGATTCTTCGTTTCACTCAGAATGACAGTGCGTTATGATTTACACTAAGAATGACAGTGCTTTATGATTTATAATCAGAATGACAGTGCTTTATGATTTCTAAGGTAAGTGGTGGAGGGTATGGCAAACAACATTGCTGCATTTTACACCACGATTATTTAAAAATTACATCTTTAGGCGCTTGTCATTCTGAGCGATAGCGAAGAATCTTTTAGAATTATCCGTTCGATAGTGTAACCTAATTTTTACCAATAATGACCCATTTAAAACCAGGCGATAAAGCCCCAAACTTTACAGGCAATGACCAGGACGGCAATACAATTTCTCTTTCAGATTTTGCAGGCCATAAACTTGTTCTCTATTTTTACCCCAAAGACAGCACCCCGGGCTGCACGGCACAGGCCTGCAACCTGCGCGACAACTACCAGGCGCTGCTAACAAAAGGATACAAGGTGGTAGGGGTGAGTGTCGATAGCGAAAAATCGCACCGGAAGTTCATCGAAAAGTACCAGTTGCCGTTCCCCCTGCTTGCCGACACCGCAAAAGAGGTAGTGAAAGCTTATGGGGTATGGGGCGAAAAAAAATTCATGGGGCGGATTTTCGACGGGATCAACCGCACCACCTTTGTTATTGACGAAGCAGGGGTGATCCGGGAGGTGATCGAAAAGGTCGATACGTCGAATCATACGGCTCAGGTTCTTAAAAAATAGCTGCTCTGAAGCAGGCTTTCAAAAAAGCGCCCGAAGCATTATCCGTTGGGTTTTTTGTGTATTTTTGCCCGTTATGGTAAAAAAAGTTGGATACTTCGCCCGGCGCAGGATACTGAAAAACGCTAATTTTTTAGACCTCACTCCCGTGCCGCTTTATGGGCACGAGATGGACCAGCATGGTCATGCCATTATCCTTGTTCCGCGTTTTCAGGGCTTTCTGACGCGTCGCCTCTTGCAGCCCCGGCTGAAAAACCCATACATTAAACTCGAACTCGACGAACCCGGCACCGCCACCTGGCTTATGCTCAACGGCAAAAACAAGGTTCGCGAAATATGCACCGAGTTGCGAAGCTGCCTGCAGGAGAAGATTGAGCCTGCCGAAGACAGGGTAACCCGTTTTCTGTCGCAACTTTACAACCAAAAGCTGATCGCCTTCAACGAAATTTTAAAATCCGAACGATATGAGTAAAAAACTTGCCCATCTTGAGCCCAAAGCCCTTTGGAACATCTTCGAAGATTTTTGCAATATCCCCCACCCTTCAAAGAAAGAGGCCCGGATTGTGGAATATGTCAGGAAGTTTGCCGAAAACCTGGGTTTGGAAACCATCATCGATCATGCCGGCAATGTAATCATCCGCAAGCCTGCCACACCCGGCATGGAAAACCGCATGGGGATCATCCTGCAGGGACACCTGGACATGGTACCTCAAAAGAACAACGATACCGTGCACGATTTCGACAACGACCCGATAAGACCTGTGGTTGACGGCGACTGGGTAAAGGCTTCGGGCACAACCCTGGGCGCCGACAACGGCATTGGAGCCGCCGCCGCCCTGGCTGCCCTTGCTGAAAAAAACCTGAAGCACGGCCCTCTGGAGGTGTTGCTTACCATCGAAGAAGAAACCGGGCTTACCGGAGCTAGAAAATTACAGCCCGGCATGCTCAAAGGCGATTTGCTCATAAACCTCGATTCGGAGGATGAAGGCGAATTATACATCGGTTGTGCCGGCGGAATCGACACCGTTGCCACTTTTGCTTATAAAGAAGTAGCCGTACCGGCCGGGCACGTTGCATACCGTGTGGAAGTGAAAGGATTGAAAGGCGGCCATTCGGGGTTGGATATCAATCTGGGCCGCGGCAATGCCAACAAGATTCTGAACCGCGCGCTGTGGCTTGCAGGCAGGGAATACGCCATGGAGCTGGCCTCCATCAGCGGAGGCACCTTGCGCAACGCCATTCCGCGTGAAGCAACGGCAGTGGTTACTGTTCCCAAGACCAATGCCGGGAAGTTCGAAAGCTGGATTACCAGCTTGGAAGCCATCGTCAGGAAGGAGTATGGCGATATTGAACCCAATTTCAGCCTGAAGGCTGCACAAGTTGAAAATCCGGCGTTTGTGATCGACAGAAAGACGGCTGCAAACCTGATGAACGCCATCTATGCATGCCCCAACGGGCCCATGCGCATGATCGGCGATATGCCCGAAGTGGTCGAAACCAGCACCAACCTGGCCATCGTAAAGTCGGAGAACGGCTCCATAGAGGTGGCCTCCCTGCAACGGAGCTCTGTTGACTCCGCCAAGGACGACCTGGGCTATATGCTCCTGACGGTTTTTGAAATGGCCGGCGCCGGGGTGATCCAGTCAGGCTCTTATCCGGGCTGGAAACCCAACCTGTCTTCCCCAATCCTGAAGGTGATGAAAGAGGTTTACCGCAACAAATTCGGCAAAACACCCGAACAAAAAGTAATTCATGCCGGACTCGAATGCGGTATCATCAGTGGCGCTTACCCCAATCTCGATCTGATTTCGTTCGGGCCCACCATCAAACACCCGCATTCGCCCGACGAAAAAGTGAATATACCGACGGTTGTACTTTTCTATGAATTTTTGATCGAAACATTGAAAAATGCTCCGTTAAAAGCATAGAAGCAGAATCCGGGTTTGTGGCCTTTTTGCTTCGAAGTAGTCATGGAATCAGGTAATATGATATTTTTTAATAAAGCATTTGCAGGAAAGATTATTTATCTATCTTTGCAATCCTGAAAATGAAGCGGGTTGATACCGGCTAACGAAGTAACATCAGGCCTGATTGCGATAACAGATAAGCATTGTCAAAATAAAGAACTATGAAACGTACATTTCAACCATCGGTTAGGAAAAGGAAAAACAAGCACGGATTCAGAAGCCGCATGGCTACAAAGAATGGCCGCAGGGTGCTGGCTGCCCGCAGGGCAAAGGGTCGTGTAAGACTCACCGTGTCGGACGAGAAAACCCACAAATAAGCTTTGCTTATTGGAAAATATCCTGAAAGGGCTGTGCCGGATAACGGTTCAGCCTTTTTTGTTTTAATTAGGTTATGGAGTTCCTTTAGGTTTCAATTACCTTTGAAATAATTTTAAATTTAATGGCATGTTACTAGATATCATGTTTGTAGTTGCCGGACTGGTAATGCTCTATTTTGGAGCTACTTTTTTAATAAAAGGAGCCGTATCTGTAGCATTGCGGGCCGGCATTTCGGTGCTTGTAGTTGGACTTACTGTGGTTGCTTACGGAACCAGCATGCCTGAAATGGTGGTCAGCACCATGGCATCTGTCAAAAATCAGGGCGATATCGCCATTGGGAATGTGGTCGGGTCGAACATTTTTAACATAGGCCTTATCCTCGGAATATCAGCACTGATCTTTCCCATGCGGGTAAATCTGAATATTTTGCGATTCGACACCCCTGTGATGTTAGGCACAGCTTTGCTTTTCTGGTTGCTGTTTGCCGACAAGTACATTTCACGCCCTGAAGCACTGCTGTTGTTTGCTCTGGTAGTGGCCTACACGGTTTTCAATGTAGTAAAATCGCGCAAGGAAGAAAAGAAAGCCCAAGAGCTTGGCATGGAAGAATCTGTAAAACAAAAACAGCATTCCATACCTGCTGCTTTGGGCTTCATAGCATTAGGTATCGGGATTCTTGTAGGAGGTTCCTACCTTTTGGTAACCGGAGCTACTGAGCTTGCCAAAGCTTTGGGCGCAAGCGAAGCTTTGATAGGGCTTACCATAGTGGCAGCCGGAACAAGCCTTCCGGA
>DATIKH010000050.1:0-7157 GCA_035477775.1 Bacteroidales bacterium
GACTGGGATTGAAGGCTTCACCCATTGTTTCGTGGATACGCCCCGAAACCCGCGGATATCTAAATGATGGTGTAAGAATTGGCTATTCATACGGCTTTATTAGCGATTTCAGACTGGGCGAGTTTTATGCGCTTTCTACCGGGTTCAATATATCATTTTTACGGGGCGCACTGGAATACGAAGCACTTTACGGAACCCCCCAGCGCCCGCAGTGGCTTAACCGAAGTTATTTTATGCAGTATGTCGAGGTTCCGATAACTATAAAAATGCACACTCAGGAAATCGGTTTTATTACTTACTTCGGCAAAATAGGTTTTGGTACAGGGCTCAGGTTGCGGGCCAGAGCCAGGGATTTTTATTCGGAAGACAGGGTTACGATAGAGGTTGACGACATTGCGGCCGATACCCGTCTGCTGCGCGGTTCACTCATTATAGGGGGAGGGATCAAGTATTCTTTGGGTGGCACTACAGCCATACTTGCCGGTTTAACCTTCAACAATGGCTTTACCAACATACTAAAGGGAACCAATCAGGTAACGGGCCGTACCCCAAGCGCCATAAGCAATTATCTCGAGCTGACTATTGGGGTAATGTTTTAACCCCTGCCTTTGTTTTTTTGGACTTTAGTGAGATCTGCTGTTAGTGATTTATTGAATTGCGCATTTCAAATTACCCTTGATGAGGATCGCTATTGCACAGTTGAATTTTACCATAGGGCATTTTGAAAAAAACAAAAGCCTTATCATTGAGGCCATTTCGGAATCGCGAAGCCGGAAGGCCGACCTGGTGGTTTTCAGTGAATTGTCTGTTTGCGGATACCCGCCGTACGACCTGCTCGAATCCGACCATTTTGTCGAACTCTGCTCTAATAGCGTTGCGGAAATTGCAACGCATTGCCAGGACATTGCCGCCATAGTGGGCGCACCTTCGCGCAATCAAAACGCTTCGGGAAAAAGGCTGCACAATACGGCCTATCTGCTGTACCAGGGTAAAATACAGGCTGCTTATCACAAGGGCCTGCTGCCAACCTACGATGTTTTTGACGAATACAGGTACTTCGAGCCGGCTACAAATTTCAATGTGGTTTCGTTTAAAAACAAAAGAATTGCCCTTACTATATGCGAGGATATCTGGAACCTTGATGTGCCTGCGTTGTATCCCGTAAATCCCATGGACGGGCTTGCCAAACAGCATCCCGATTTCATTGTAAATATTTCTGCCTCCCCGTTTGCATGGAGCCATGTAGCCGACCGAAATATGACCTTTTCCGAAACTGCACGGAAATATCAACTGCCCTTATTTGTAGCAAATCAGGTGGGAGGCCACGCCGATATCCTTTTTGATGGAAGTTCAGGAGGTTTTAATCCTCAGGGAGGGCTCATGGGAGAAATCGGATCCTTTACAGAGGGGATCATGGTTTTTGACCTGGAGTCTGTTAAGGAGAGCAAGATCCTACCGGCTGGATCGACATTGGACGAATTGCAGAAATGCAAAACCATTCATCAGGCTTTGGTTTTTGGAATCAGGGAGTATTTTGGGAAACTCGGTATTCAAAAAGCCATACTGGGCTTGTCGGGAGGATTGGATTCCGCTTTGGTTCTGACGTTGGCCGCCGAAGCATTGGGAGCCGAAAACTGCCGCGCCATATTGCTTCCTGGTCCTTACAGCAGCCAATACTCTATAAGTGATAGTATTAAATTGGCTCAAAACCTGAAAGTGAATTACGATTTGATCTCAATCAACCAAATCTATAATACGTTTATGGATTCGCTCGGTACTTTTTTCGAAGGGTTACCTTCCGATGTTACCGAGGAAAATATCCAGGCGCGGATAAGGGCGGTAGTGCTAATGGGGATGGCCAACAAATTGGGATATGTCCTTCTGAACACCTCCAACAAGAGCGAGGCGGCTGTTGGCTACGGTACACTTTATGGCGATATGTGCGGAGGATTGGCCGTTATTGGCGACATATATAAGACCGAGGCATACAGCCTGGCACGGTACATAAACATCCAAAAAGAGATTATTCCTTCTGAAATTATCCTGAAAGAGCCATCGGCTGAGTTGAAGCCCGATCAGCGCGATACCGACTCACTGCCCCCCTATGAAATTCTTGACGGAATCCTATTCCGATTTATTGAAATGAAAATGCCTGCAGCCGAAATTATCGCAGCAGGGTTTGAGGCCGAAACGGTTACCAAAGTGATAAAGATGGTTAACTTCAGCGAATACAAGCGCTACCAGGCTCCTCCGGTTTTGAGGGTTTCGAAGAAAGCTTTTGGCTCAGGCCGTAAAATGCCTCTGGTTGCCAGGTTTCCAGTATGATTCAGGCATTTATGAATGCCAGATCAAACCAACCCTACATCCTTAAAAATTTATATTGACTCAACCGACTTGATTTCGGGAATGGCTTTTCTGACGGCCTGTTCAACTCCGGCCTTTAAGGTCATCTGGCTCATGGGGCAGGAACCGCATGCTCCAAGCAATTCAACGTTTACCACATTATCGTCGGTAAGTTCTACAAAACGAATGTTTCCACCATCGGCTTGCAGATAAGGACGTATCTGGTCAATTACACTTTCAACTTTTTTGATCAGTTCACTTTTAGAGGTTGTTGTCATGTTTGCAAAGTTTTATTTGAGACGTATTAAGAATCTTTAAAAGTTTAGTTGTTCAATAATGAAACCCCCGGATTTTCTTTTTTTGCATTCGAAATGGAAATCTGTTGCGCAAGATTGCCGGCTACTTCATCGAAAAATGGTCTGGAATGACTGTTTGGTTGAAGAACCTCGGGCAACCCGTGATCACCACCTTCGCGCACCGACATGATGATTGGAATTTGGCCCAGGAATGGTAAACCGGAGCTTTCGGCCATTTTTTTCCCACCGTCCCTGCCAAAAAGGAAATAGCGGTTGTTGGGCAGTTCGGCAGGTGTAAACCACGCCATATTTTCCACAATTCCGAGAATGGGAACATGGATTTTGTCGTTCGAAAACATGTTTACGGCCTTCCGTGCATCGGCAAGGGCCATCTCTTGCGGGGTAGTTACAATCACTACTCCGGTAAGCGGCACTGACTGCACCAGAGAAAGATGAATGTCGCCGGTTCCGGGTGGCAGGTCTATAATCATGTAATCGATTTCACCCCAATCGGCATCTGAAAATAATTGCTTCAAAGCAGAGGAAGCCATCGGCCCCCGCCAGATGAGAGCCCTTGAGGCATCCACAAAAAAACCAATCGAAAGGAGTGCAACCCCGTATTTTTTATGAGGAACCACGAGGGTTTGTCCGTTGGTTTCCACTGCGCGCAGTGGTTCATTTACCAAATTAAACATAAGGGGTACAGAGGGCCCATAAATGTCGGCATCCACAAGGGCTGTGCGGGCGCCATTACGTGCCAGGGTAATTGCCAGATTGGCCGCTATGGTCGATTTACCTACACCGCCTTTGCCGCTGGCTACGGCTACAATATTTTTTACGCCCTGCAGAATGGGCTCGTTTGGCTTTCTGACGCTCGAAACATGGGCAGTTAATTCCACTTCGACCTCTGCCTGGGGATCAACCAATTCGCGAATGGCCTGAATACAAGCCTTTTTTATACTTTCTTTGAGCGGGCATGCAGGCGTGGTGAGTACCACCGTAAACTTAATTTGTTTGCCTTCAATGCTTAAATTGCGAACCATCCCCAGACTCACTAGGTCCTTCTTGAGGTCGGGTTCTATTACCTGGCCGAGAGCGCCAAGCACCTGCTCATGGGTTATGGTTGACATTAATTTTTATTTAGACTCTGTAAAAGTAGTTGTTTTTTTGCACCTGATATCCAAAAAACAGGATACTTAGAGGGCTAGTTCTTTGACCGGGTCCCAAAAGCAATTACCTAAATCTACCACTTTGTCTTCAATTATCCTTATTCCTTCAGATTCGAGCAATTGTTGCATCACCGAAGGACCTCCAAAGTGATGCTTTCCGGTAAGCAATCCCTTTCGGTTTACTACCCGGTGCGCAGGGACGTAATCGGAACAAGAATGAGCGTTGTTCATTGCCCAGCCCACCATACGGGCAGAACCCGCAGTGGCAAGGTATTTTGCAATGGCCCCGTATGAAGTTACACGGCCAGAAGGGATAAGTCGCACCACGGCATATACCTCTTCAAAAAACGTAAAATCAGTTTTCCTGGCTCTCATTCAGCACAAAACAAAGATATTTTATAGAAATCCCGGCAGCCAGGTATTGGCTTTCGTAATGGGTTTGAGTTTCTTTCAAAAAAACAGTATCGGTATTTTCCTCCCCATAAAGGTCTCTTGTAGCAAATTGTAACCGGTGGTTATTGGTGCGAATTACCTCCAGGGTGTAATCAAAAAGCATGACGTTGTCGGTTTTCAGGTGAATGGTACTTCCTGCAACAAGCACATTTGAATAGCGTTTTAGAAACTCCGGTGATGTAAGCCTTTTTTTAACTCTTGGCATTTGAGGTTGCGGATCGGGAAATGTTATCCATATACCACTGATTTCGTTCTTGTCGAAAAAGTAACAAATCCGTTCTGCCTGAGTCCTCAGAAAGGCGACATTGACCAATTGGTCGTTTCGGGCCTGGTTTGCACCTTTCCATATTCGATCGCCTTTGATGTCGATACCAATAAAATTTACCTCTGGGAACCTTTTAGCCAGCGCCAGGGTATATTCGCCTTTGCCGCAACCGATCTCGAGAATTATGGGGTTGTTGTTTCCAAAAAGTCCATGGCTCCATGAGCCTTTAAGGGGGTGGTTTTCGACCGGGTAACGGTCGCCCGGCTGAATGACATTCGCAAAAGTGTTGATCTCGGCGAAGCGTTTCAGTTTCTTCTTTCCCACAACAAATCAATGGCAGTAATTAATTTCTCCGGGGCAGTATCCAGGCGCCTGGGTGTAAGTTCTGTTGCACCTTGGCAAGTTGGGCTTCTGCCTCCGCAAGGGAGTAATAGAATCCAAATGCCACCCTGTGGTATCCTTGATCAGTTCTCATAAAAATGCTTGCCCGGTTGGCACCCTGTTCACGCATTTGATTAACCAGCCGGTTGGCCAACTCCTCATCCTGGAATGCTCCTACAACTATGTAATAAGCCATTCTTCCCGGTTCGGGTGTTATGGATTCAGCAACGGCCGGAACGGTTTCGGCTGGTGTTTCGGTGTGGGCTTGCTGTGTATCCGGTGCAGGCATTACGGTTTCGGCAGGGGTTTCGGGAGTGGTTGGCTGAGGTACATCTCCAAAAATATGCCTCCAGTTTAAAGCAAGAATAATGATAATCACACCCAATGGAACAATTAACCAAGCCAGCAACTTGATGGGTTTGGGTAAATCTTGTCTGGTTAACCCCGGAACCGGTGGTTGGACCTCTTTGGTTGGTTCGCGGCGTATGGGCGTTTTTGGAGATTTTGAAGGATCTAAGCCCACGTTTGGTGTCGAAAATGGCTTAGGAGGTATAGATTCACTCACTATTGCCTCTTTTTGTGGCTTTGGCACCGGAGGTTTAACCTCCTCCCGAATGGCTTCAACCGGCTTTGGAGCAGGCGGGGGAGTTGCCGGCGACGGCTCCTTGATGGCGTTCATTCCTGAAGTGTCGGCAAGGTAATTGATTTCAAGATTGGGCTCAAAGATGATGTTCATATCTGGCCCTGTACTGAATGAACCTATCTTGTCAATTTGAACTTTCTGGCCGGCGTTGAGTTTCTGTTTTAAATCTGAAACAAAGTCGTTTATGGCCTTTTGTACAACTTCGGGTGGCTTTTGTTCCTTTCTTGAGGCGTACGTAATAAAAATATCTCCGCCTTCGGTTTTTTCAGAATTAAAATCTGCCACCTTTTTAGGAGATTCAATTTTCTTTTCTTCGGGGATAAACCTGGCCGGAATATATTTGGTTAAAAATTCTCCAAAACCAGGCAGAACCACCTGTCCGTGCTCATAAAGCAATTCGCTGATGTAGGTTCCTATTTTCATGGGTGAGGATTTAATTTATGGCTAAAATGGCATTATGGCTTGCTTTCGAGAAATGGTTTACGACTAACTCTAACAATCAAAAAGAAAATGTTAAACGCGTAAATCAAATGAATACGATTTTAAAAGTATAAAAAAGTTTCCAATCTTTTTTGTGTTCTATAAAAAAACGGGAAGTTTTCGATTATAGTCTATAAGGTGCCTGGAGGAATTTTTTTTAAATCGTCGGGCGTATCAATTCCTGGTGAATACAAACTTGTGATAGCCACCTGAACCCGGTAGCCGTTTTGAAGCCACCTGAGTTGTTCCAGCGATTCGGCTTTTTCGAGACTGCTTTGGGGCAACCCAGCTAATTTTTTTAATGTACCCAGGCGGTATCCGTACAAACCCAGGTGGTGGTAGTAAGTGTATTCGTTTGCCCATTCCGACATAGGCTTGCCTCTGTAAAAAGGTATTGGCCACCTGCTGAAATACAGAGCCATACCCTGTTGGTCGAAAGCCACTTTTACCATATTTTCATTTTGGAGGTCTTCGTTTGGTTGAATTTTTCTGGCGAGGGTACCAATGGCGGTTTCGGGCTGGGAGAATAGGCGGGCGAGCGTTTCTATTTGCTCAGGCTGAATGAACGGCTCATCACCCTGGATATTTATTATCACGTCGTGGTCGTCAAGCGGCTTTTTTTTCGACAAAATTGTGGCTGCTTCAAGACACCGGTCGGTGCCGGACTGATGATGCTCCCCGGTCATCACTACTTCTCCGAAATCAGCTACGTGGTCGAAAATACGTTGGTCGTCAGTAGCCACCAGTACTTTGTCCAATAATGAGCACTGCATCGCCTGGTCATACACCCGACGTATCATGGTCCGGTTGCCAATCAAACAAAGGGGCTTTCCCGGAAAGCGCGTCGAAGCATAGCGGGCAGGTATTATTCCAACAATTTTCACTTGCGTTTCTTTCCTTTTCCTTTTGTTTTGCAGGCTGCAAATTTAGAATTACCAGTAGTGAAATGAGATCGACAACTTAAACCGTGCTGGGCGTGTGATTAGAATAATCCATGAATTTCAGCATCAATCCGCTCCACCACTGTACCCAGGTCGGCAGGGTTTTCGCCAAATTTGAGATTATCCACGTTCACTACAAGAACTTTTCCCAGTTTATAACCCTCAATCCAATCGTCGTATCGTTCA
>DATIKH010000051.1:0-21171 GCA_035477775.1 Bacteroidales bacterium
GAAACGGCCGTGCAGGCGAGTGGGTGGTCTCAACCGAAGTCCGCAGGGAAACCAAGTTTGGCTATACCGTCGATAATCCCGAAAGGCGGGCCTGGTCAGCGAATACTTACCTGGGTTACAGGGTTGCTATTAAAAACACTCCGAAACGGATTGGAATTTATTTCAGGCATTACCGGGGTATTGTACCTTATGGCCAATTGAGGGATAAAGATGGTTTTGTGTTGAATGGGATTAGCCTGGTTGTGAACTAAGGAATAAATTCTTAATTTTAAAAGTCGGCATTAATGGTATCATAAACATGAAAAAACTCTCTGTAATTATTCCGGCCTTCAACGAAGAAAATTCTATCGAAAAAGTGATCAGGGAAGTTTTTGAAGTAAAATACCCTGCATTTATTACAGAAGGAGTTGAGGTAATTGTGATAAACGATTGCTCTACTGACAACACTCTCGGATTACTGCTGAGCATAAAAGAACAGTATCCTGATCTGGAGGTAATTTGCAATGAGAAAAACATGGGGAAGGGCGCATCTGTTCGAAAAGGTTACAGCAAGGCATCAGGCGACGTATTATTTGTTCAAGATGCCGACCTGGAGCTGTCCCCAAGCGATATTCCAAGAATGTTAGTGGCTATGAAGGAATTAAATGTTGAGTTCGTGAATGGTTCGCGCTACATGCCTGGGGTGTTGCGTCCTCTTTCTACTTACCGCAGATATTTAGTTAACAGCCTTTTTACTTTTTTTGTTTCGGTGCTCATAGACGTAAAGCTTACAGATATGGCCTGTGGCCATAAGTTGATTCATAGAAACCTGTTGAGTCAGATTACTTTGAGGGAAAGCGCATTTGGGTTTGAGGCAGAATTGCTTTTGAAAGCGCTACGAATTAAAAAAAACAATATAGTTGAGATTCCGGTAAAGTATATTCCAAGAACCATAAATGAAGGAAAAAAAATAAGAGCCATTGACGGGTTAAAAATATTAATCGCTGTTTTCAAATATGGCGTTTTTAAAAGGGATTAGGACTGGATTTGTATTTCCGGTTTCAAAAGTGGCCATATGGCTGATTTTGTCATTTGCCTTGTGGTTCCAATTCTTTAATAAGGGTTGGAATAAGGAACGGATCATTGAATCTGACGTGATTTCGTATTATGCATACCTGCCTGCAGTATTTATTTACAATGATTTAACCCTCCGGTTTATTGATGAATATCCCTATGATTACGGGATGAAATTCTGGCCTTCAACAACGCCTGAAGGTGATTATGTGATTAAAACAACTATGGGCATGTCATTTTTATACAGCCCATTCTTTTTTATTGCTCATTTACTTGCCGGTCAGTTTGGCTACGAGCCTACAGGGTTCAGTGTTCCCTATCGTTTTGCCATTTCTTTGTCTGTACTTTTTTATTTTGCACTGGGGCTTTTTTTGCTACGGAAGTTACTGCTTCGCCACTTTAGCGAGTTACCGACTGCCATATCCCTTATTCTGGTTACCTGGGGCACCAACCTTGCCTGGTATGCTACCATTGAGCCGGGAATGACGCATGTTTATAGTTTTACCCTTTTCGCTTTTTTTGTTTACCTGCTCGAACGGTGGTTTGATAAACCTACCCTGGTAAACAGTATTTTGCTCGGACTTTTAAGCGGACTTATATCCCTGGTGCGGCCTACCAATGCCCTGATAGGGGTTTTAGTTCTTTTATGGGGTGTAGGTTCTTTCGGGGATTTCAAGAATAGAATAAAATGGCTTTTAGCGCGATGGCCTTTGATAGCTGCAATGATATTTTCGGCAGTTGTGGTATGGTTACCCCAGTTGTTGTATTGGAAAATGCAAACCGGATATTACTTTTTTAATTCTTACGGCGAAGAAGGCTTCTTTTTTCAATCACCCCAGATTTTAAACGGACTTTTCAGTTACCGCAAAGGATGGTTGGTTTATACTCCTGTAATGCTTTTTGCAATTATTGGTTTCTTCTTTTTACGCAGATATGCAGAGGGCAAAACAAAGGCCATCTTTGTTTTTATGGTTTTAAACCTTTATATAGTTTTTTCGTGGTGGTCGTGGTGGTATGGCGGAGGCTACGGAGCAAGGGCTTTAATTGAATCATATATCCTGCTGGCTTTCCCTTTAGCCGCTTTTGTGCAATGGACATTTCGTTTGAAAGGTTTTAAAAGAGCCGGATTTATAATTACCCTCGCTTTGTTCCTGTTTCATTCGATTTTTCAAACTTTTCAATACTACTACGGTGCCATTCATTGGGATTCGATGGGCAAAACTACCTATTGGGCATCCTTCGGAAGGTTAAGACCCATGACCGGTTTTTATGAGGCCATTGAGCCTCCCGATTATGCCAAAGCCATGCTAGGAATCCAGGCAACTGTAAAGCGCGAAAAGCCACAGTTCCTGACAATAAAAAAAATTGTGGCAGATATGGAGCTTGTTGATTCAACAGGTGAGAACATCATTTCGCAAGACAGAAGCCTGATGTTTCTCCATTCGGGGGCGCGGAGTTCCTCCAGGGCTTTTGAAGGCAGCTACAGTCTGAAACTAAACCGCAGGAACACACCTAACGTTATTGCCCAGATACCAGTGAACCCAGGGGAACGCTGGTTGGTTTCGGTAAAAAGAAACGCGAACAGGTCTAATGGCATAATGGCTTTAACAGGCGAGGAGGGGAGGCATTTTTATCAGGATATCCGGATCGGGCTTCCATCGGGGGTGGAAGGATGGGATTCACTTTCGCTTATGATTACCATACCCGAAACCGATATCAGCTACCTTAGGGTGGTGCTTCAAAGTACTGGCTGGTTAAATGTGTGGTTCGACAACCTGGTTGTCCAAAAGGTTGAATAAGTAAAGGGGTTAATGCAGCACGCTTTCAAGTACCTGCAACGATTTTAACTCTTTGAAACCGGTGAGGTGAATGCGAAAATAATCCACAAGTTTCCTGAGCAACTGCCTCCTTTGAGCATTTTTTAGATACAATTGTTCAATGCTTGATATTTGGTGTTGTGTCATTTTGTAAAAAACGCTGCTCAATTCTTTATCTAACATATATTCTGTTTCATCAAAAGAGGTTTGGTAAATTCCCTCCAAGAGATTAAAGTAACAGTGCGTCTGGCTATAATTATTTCTTGGGAAAAATCCAAGGTGGCGGCTCATCTGCACCAAAAAAACCAGGTGGAAATCTTTAACCGGATTTGAGGTTTGGTCTAAAAAATCAAAACCCTCCTTAAAAAAATCGAACATGTCGGGATGTGGATCCGATTCTTTGAGGGTTTTTGAGAGCAGTTCACACAAAAAAAGAGCAATGGTGGTTTTAAATATTTCGTATGGGATTGTTCTGTACGGGTTTTTGCAAGCGATTTCTTTTATGTAATTAAGCCTCCCATATTGGCTCCTGGCATAAACCAAATCCACATGTGATAATGGCTGGAGTAGGCTGTTTTGTATCCGGGCTTTTGGCTTTCGCACCCCTTGGATCATAAACGAAAGCAAGCCTCCCTCCCTTGTAAAAATCCTGGCGACCACACCAGTGTCTCCATACTTTATGGTGTGAATCACTAAACCCTGGTCTTTTTCGGTCATGGTTGCGAAGATGCTCTATTTATGCAGGATGGGTTAAAGCCGCTATCAGTTGATGAAAAGGATTTTAGTTACCATGGTTTCGCTGCCATCCTGGTTTGTGGAAAAAACCAGATACACCCCCGAGGCAGGCCTGTTGCCGAATACATCCCTGCCGTTCCAAACTGCCTGCCCGCCTTCGGCTATGGTTTCATATACAAGATTTCCATTGATGTCGGTAATTTTCACCCTGGCATTCCTTACCAGGCCGGTAACCGAAATATATCCGTCGTATCCGGGTCGCACAGGGTTTGGAAAAGCACGTACGTTGGTGTGCGTTATGGGAGCTTCTGTGGCAAAACCCCTGAAAGAAGCAATGCCCCGGTCTGTAGCGAAGAAAACCTCACCGTTTTGGCCGTTGATGGCTATATCTAAAATATTGTTTGATGGCAGGGGGCTGTTTTCTGCTGTAAAATGAAGCAGGGTTTGTCGCCCGTCGGCCGAGAGCAGAAACGCACCTGAGCGGGAGGTTCCGAACCATTTCTTGTTGGAACCGTCAACGGTAATGCTGTTGACCGTTTCATTTTCGAACAATATTCCGGCAAAACCATCCTGACGCACAACAATTTGCTGTGCGTTGACCGGCTCGCCCCGAAGAACTCTTTGTGGCGAATAAATTACAGACACACCATTGTCGGTACCTACCCACACGAAACCATCGTGGTCGATAGCAAGGCTGTGAACATTGTTGGAAGGCAGGTTTCCGCTCCCTTCAATGGTTGAAAGCCTTCTGACTTCAGTGTCGTTCTCATTGGCAAAAGAATTTTCCCTGAACACGAAGATACCACCTCCATTTGGCAGAATAGCCCACTTTTGGTCCGTATGGTCTATTACCAAACAGGTGATCATTTGAGTGGGGCTAATAAAACCGCGACTTGAAAAACTGAACCACTGGTTGTTGCTGCGCTTTACTGCTATCGGACGGGTAGAGTTCGAGTTGGTTACCCAAACATACCCCCTGCGGTCAATGGCTATACCTCCTATCCTGACAAAGTCGCCTGCCTCGGCCCGTCTTTGCAGGGTGCTGTTTGTTTCGTTCCACATTACACTTGGCACTCCGTCTTTGAATTCCAGCAACCCGTTGGTCCATGTAGCTGCATAAGCCGTACCAGGATTTCCCGGATCGGATTTTATCCGTATAATATCGGTGGCAGGCGCCATTACAGGATGGTCAAAACGGTTAAACCAGTGCCAGTTTTCGTTTGCAAACCTAAAAACCCCGTCGGCGTTCCAGATATTGCCACCAGCCGGGGTGATCGCTCCGGGAGCAACCCAGAGCGCTCCGCCTGCGACATCCAGATCGAAAACATTGGAAGTGGAAGGGCCCTGTGGAGCGAACAGGCTAAAATTACCCGGCGAATCACGCCGCACAAGGCCGTAAAAATCATCGCCAAACCACAAAAGCTGGTCTCTGTCTAAAAGCACATCATGAGCCCTGACAATTACATTAGAATAAAAATCAATTCTTTCTGTCAAAACCAGGTTTTGATCAAAAACGTCCACGTGCAAATCATTGGAGATAAGCAAGCGGTCGTTTGTGGCACGAATTCGCCTTCGTTGCCCTAAATATTGTTGTCCTCCCGGGCGGAACAACTGCCAGGAAACACCATCGAAAACATAAAGGGCGTCGTTAGAAGGAAGATTCAGGTTGGCCAGAACCATTCCTCTGAAATGTACCACCATATCCACTACCTCTGTTGACTGCCCCGACAGGTTGATCCTATGCCAGTTTTGAAAATCAGCCAGATTAACGCCTGTAGCCGGCGCTCTGAGCAAACCTGCGCTGGTGGCTGCAAAAAGATGACTACCTGTATGGGCAATCTCAAAAACCCTGACCTGGCTTCCCAGTGGCCCAATAAAATAAGTGTTTCTTATGAGGAAATTTGTCAAATCCAGCTCTACGATGCCAAAGTCGCACGATAAGAAAGCCCTGTTTTCAACAACAAGAATATTGTTAATACGCTTGCTGCCCATAATTCTCGATTGACGGATGTCGGGCACATTGAAAACTTCTTCACCCTTTACCACGTCGATGTTTCCGTTGGAGTACCCAATCAACAGGAGGTTTCGGCCTGCAGCATAGGAAATGGTGCGTATTCCAATATCCGTAAGGCCGGTTACCTTGTCCTTTCTTTCGAGGCTGTTGTCGTCTCTGTTGAAAATTATTAAACCAAATGGTGTGGCCCCAATCACTTTATCAGGAGTCTCAGCTAAGGCAATAATTTGATTGTTTGGCAAGTGGTGGCGCCAACTTCCCACAGGAATGCCCTGCCCAAAGGTCCAACACGTGCTTATCTCCAATAAGGTGAGCACTAAAATTGAGCAGGTAAAATTTCGCATTTGGATGGCCCTTTTCATAATGCGCTGGTAACAAGTATTGGCTGATGGCAGAAATTGCCGGTAATGCAAATTTAGATAAATCAAGCGAAGAAAATCTCACAACTATGGCGCCTGATTTTTTCTTTAGCGAATCTTTAGCATTCGAAACACAAATCGACTGATTAAAAACTGCTTAAGAGAATGACCTGGTATTGACATTAACCTGAAAAACCTAAAATCATGCCCAAAATCCAATTTTTGTTTCCGCAAAGTGCTAAAAATGAATGCGTTTTGGGATGACTTAATTTCTATGATTTTTAGTAATTTCGCAACCTGTTTTGAGGACTTAAACCAGTTTGAACAGAGGCTGTAATAACCCAAAAAAATTGTAAATCATGAAGCCTCCTGCTGCTACGCATACTTGCCCATTCTTGCTGCGCAACGACAAGGAGCGGTTGCTCAATCAGCGCTCTGCAGTTTTTTGGCTCACAGGCCTCTCGGGTGCAGGAAAAACGACTATTGCCGTTGAGGTTGAAAGGAAGCTTTATGCGCTGGGCTACAAAATACAGGTTTTCGATGCTGACTTTATTCGCACCAGCATTAACAAAGACCTCGACTTCACCATGGAGGGCCGCATTGAAAACATAAAGCGGATGGCTGCCATCTCCAGGCTTTTTTTGGAGGCCGGCCTGATAGTGATCAGTTGTTTTATCAGCCCAACGCGGCGTATTCGGCAGATGGCGCGTACGATAGTTGGCGCGTCTGATTATTATGAAGTGTTTGTAAATGCACCTTTTTCGGAGTGCGAAAACCGCGACCCCAAAGGGTTGTATTTGAAAGCCAGGAATGGCGAGTTGAAAAATTTTACCGGAATTGACTCTCCTTACGAGCCCCCGGAAAGTCCCGATCTGGAATTGTGTACCGACAAAACTTCAGTATCGGAATCGGTGAATTTGCTTATGGATTTTATATTGCCAAAAATTGTTTTTAAAGAGAAATAAATCATGTTGTCGTACAACCTGAATCACCTTCGCGAACTTGAGTCCGAATCTATATTTGTAATCCGTGAGGTTGGAGCACAATTCGAAAAACCCGCCCTGTTGTTCTCCGGAGGCAAGGACTCCATAGTGATGCTTCACCTGGCTGTAAAAGCCTTTTATCCGGCGAAGATTCCGTTCACGCTGGTACATATCGACACAGGCCACAACTTCCCCGAAACCTTGGAGTATCGCGACGAGTTGGTGAATAAGATAGGAGCCCGGCTGGTTGTGGGATATGTTCAGGAATCAATCGATCAGGGGAGGGTAGTAGAGGAAACCGGGCCTACGGCCAGCCGTAATTATTTGCAAACCGTTACACTGCTCGACACCATCGAGAAACATGGTTTCGATGCCCTTCTGGGGGGTGGCCGGCGCGATGAGGAAAAGGCCAGGGCAAAAGAACGTTTCTTTTCGCATCGCGATGAATTTGGACAGTGGGACCCAAAAAACCAACGCCCCGAACTTTGGAACCTGTTTAACAGCCGAAAAAAAATGAGGGAGCATTTTCGGGTTTTTCCATTGAGCAATTGGACAGAAATGGACGTTTGGCAGTATGTTTTGATTGAAAACATAACAATGCCGTCGCTGTATTTTGCCCACGATCGCGAATGTGTAAACCGCAAAGGAGTTCTCTTGGCCAAAAGTGAAAACCTGCAACTCATGGAAGGCGAAAAATGGGAGCAAATGCACATTCGTTTTCGCACTATTGGCGACATGAGCTGCACCGGTGCCACCATTTCCAATGCACTCTCGCTCGAAGAAATAATTCAGGAGGTGGCCGCTGCAAGGGTTACTGAACGTGGCTCAAGGGCCGACGACAAACGTAGCGAAACAGCTATGGAAGACAGGAAAAAAGAAGGTTACTTTTAAAATAGCATTTTGATGGAAGGTTTTAAATCAAACGGTTACCTGGATATGGAATTGCTGCGGTTTACCACCGCAGGAAGCGTTGACGACGGTAAAAGTACTTTGATAGGAAGATTGCTCTACGATAGCAAATCCATTTTCGAAGACCAATATGAAGCAATAAAACAAAGCAGTGAGCGAAGGGGCGAACCGGAAGTAAATCTGGCGTTGCTCACCGACGGCCTTAGGGCAGAGCGTGAACAGGGAATTACCATAGATGTCGCCTACCGCTATTTTGCCACCCCAAAAAGAAAGTTCATTATTGCCGACACCCCCGGACACATTCAATATACCAGAAACATGGTTACAGGCGCCTCAACTGCCAACCTGGCCATCATTCTGGTTGACGCCAGAAAAGGAGTCCTTGAACAGACCAAAAGGCATGCTTTTATCGCTTCCCTGCTTGGAATTCCTCATGTTGTGGTTTGTATCAACAAGATGGACCTGATGGATTTCGACCAGAAGGTTTTTGAACGTATTAAAAAGGAATTTCAGGGGTTTGCTTCCAAATTGAAAGTTCACGACATTCAGTTTATTCCTATCAGCGCTCTGAAAGGCGACAATGTGGTAGATAAATCGCAGAATATGCCCTGGTATGGTGGCCCATCACTGATGTACCTTCTCGAAACCATTCATATTGGATCTGACCTGAATCTGGTCGATTGCCGCTTCCCAGTTCAAAACGTAATCCGCCCGCAAACCGACGATTTTCACGATTACCGGGGATATGCTGGTCGGGTTGCCGGGGGTATTTTCAAGCCCGGGGATCAGGTAATGGTACTTCCAACAGGTTTTACAACAACCATCTCGGCTATTGACGGTCCGTTGGGGCCGGTTTCAGAAGCCTTTGCTCCGATGTCGGTTACCATCAGGTTGAAAGACGAGCTTGATTTGAGCCGGGGCGACATGATAGTAAGGGTAAACAATGTTCCTGCTATTTCGCAGGATATCGACCTGATGGTTTGCTGGATGAATGCCTCCAAACTCCGCATCAACGGGAAGTATGCTGTTAAACATACTACGCGCGATGCCAAGTGTGTGGTTAAGGATATTCTTTACAAGGTGGACATAAACACCCTGCACCGCATTCAGGACGATAAGGAAGTAGGAATGAATGACATTGCGAGGATATCAATCCGAACCACCAAGCCTTTTTTCTTCGATAAGTACCAGATCAACCGCAATACCGGTAGTCTTATATTGATCGACGAAGGCACAAATGAAACCGTTGGGGCTGGAATGATTATATAAAGAATTTGTAGCTTTCCTCTTCCTAAAAAACACTTCGCCTGAATTCAGAACGAGGATTGCGCGACCTTTGATAGGCGGCACAGTCGGTTTCTACTCTTAAAGGGAGAAGCGGCCTCTCAAAATCACCCCGGTACAAATTAATCGATTCATTGGCATAAACCCGTTGCATAAACAACCCATAGATCGGCAGGGCCATATTTGCTCCCTGGCCTAAGGATATGTCGCGAAACCTGATACCCCTGTCTTCGCCTCCTACCCAAACTCCCGCTACCAAATTGGGCGTTAGTCCAATGAACCAGCCATCGGAATGATTTTGAGTAGTCCCTGTTTTGCCTGCAATAGGATAATTCAATTCATAGCGAAACCTTAACCGCATTCCGGTACCACTTTCTACAACCCCTTGCATCAATTCAAGCATCAGGTATGCGGTTTCCTCGCTGATGGCCTCCTCCCTTCTTGGCCTGAATGCTTCAATCAGATTGCCGTTCTTGTCCTCGATATGAGTTACGAATACAGGCTCGATAAAAACACCCTGGTTGGCAAAGGTGCCAAAGGCCCCAACCATTTCTTTTACTGAGAGGTCTGGGGTTCCAAGTGCTATAGCCGGCACGGGATCGATCGGGCTGGTAATTCCCATACGCCTTACAAGATTAATCAGGGCCAAAGGAGAGTAGCGCTTCATAAGGAAGGCTGATATGGTATTTATCGAATTAGCCAAAGCCCATTTGAGGCTAACCATCTCTCCTTCCTTGTCGTCGGAGGCATTTTGCGGAGTCCAGGGGCCTTGGGGAGTATCAAATGTTACCGGTGTGTTGGGAACTTCCGTACAAGGACCAAATTCACCTTCCTGCATTGCCAGAGTATAAAGGAAAGGCTTAAAAGTTGAGCCAACCTGGCGGCGAATAGCAGTAACATGATCAAACTTAAAATGCCTGAAATTAATTCCGCCCACATACGCCCTTACATGGCCGGTTTGCGGCTCTATTGCCATCATTCCGGCATTCAGAAAGTGCTTATAATACCAGATTGAATCCAGGGGAGACATTATGGTATCAATGGGGCCATTCCATGAAAAAACCTCCATGGGAATAGGTACTCTGAAGGATGCATTGATTGAGTCAACAGGCATTCCCTGACGACGCATATTGATGAAACGGTCGCTCCTCCTGATGCTGTTTTCGATATTGGTATTAATTTGCTGCCGGGTTAGGTCGCGGCCAAAAGGAGCATTGCGAAAACCTCTCCAATGTCTGAAAAACTCTGGTTGCAAGGTCTTGCCCATATGTTCAGCAACAGCCTCTTCGGCATAGCGCTGCATTCTCGAATCAATGGTGGTAAATATTCTCAACCCGTCCCTGTAAATATCATAGTTGCTCCCGTCGGGCTTGGTTCGTGTCTGGCTCCAGGCTAACATCTCCTGCCGTAAAAACTCCCTGAAGTAAGTTGCCAAACCTTCCTGATGGTCAAGCACACGGAATTGCGACATATCCAAGGGAATTGACCTGATAGAATCAAATTCTGCTCTGGTTAAGAAATCGTAGCGGTACATTTGATTCAGAACTACCTGACGGCGGTTCAGCGCCCTTTCAGGATTCCTTACCGGGTGAAACCGCGAAGGACCTTTTAGCATCCCCACCAGCACCGCTGCCTGCTCCACAGCGAGTGAGTCGGGAGTGGTGTTGAAATACGTCTGGGATGCAAGGCGTATTCCAAAGGCGTGGCTTCCAAAATCAACGGTATTTAAATACATTGTCAGAATTTCTTCCTTGGTGTAGTTGCGCTCCAGCCGAACTGCCGTAACCCATTCCTTAAGCTTGATTATAACCAGAGAAAAGAAAGAGGGGTCTTCCTGACGTGGGAATAGGTTTTTGGCCAACTGCTGTGTAATGGTGCTGCCACCTCCTGCCTCCCTTTGTCCTAGTAAAATATTGCGAAACAAAACCCTGAAAAGACTACGTGTGTCAATTCCCGAATGATAGTGAAACCGTATGTCTTCCGTTGCCAACAAGGCGTTGATCATGTTTGGCGAAATATCTTCGTAAGCTACGTTGGTTCGGTTTTGAATAAAAAAAGTACCAAGTAAAACGCCATCGGCCGAGTAGATTTGACTTGCCAGGTTACTACGGGGATTTTCAAGTTCCTCGAAAGATGGCATTGGCCCCCAAAGACCAAAACGGATGGTAATGATCATGAATAACAAAAGAGCCAGGGGGGAGAAAAAAATAATCCAAAAGCGGCGCACAAAAAACCTTTCGTTGCCGGTCACTTTGCTCAGATTAATTTTCTTGAAAATATTTTTCATTGTTACTTAGGGAGTTACTTCTTTTTTATTCGCAATCCAACGTCTGAAATTCCGGTTAGCAACTCCGTACGCATAGCATGTTGCATGGTGAAAGTATAGGTGCCGGATTGCGGAAACCAAACATCGGTTCTGAATAAAAAACTGTTTGAACGTATCCGGCCAAAACCTCTGCCAGTCCAATGGCCTTTGGAGTCGGCAAGAACACATTCAATGGTGTCGCGAAGTTTAGTGCCATCAGGAAACTCAATATCCAGAAACAGAAAAAAGTTGCTGTACGCATACTCAGTGGTGTTTCTTACACTCACATAAAGATTGTGCAGCGAAACGGTATCTTTTATTTGCGCTTCGAAGATCAAGGAATCAGCATAATACCAGCCTTCAGAAGGCAGTCTGCGGTGATCTTCGAAGACCCTCATCCTGTCGCAAGCTGGCATCAAAATCAATGCCATGATTGCCAGTACAAAAATTGATTTTATACGTGAAAACATATTGTGAAGTCGTTTAGAATGCGGCAATTAATCTTTGTTTTCCTTTTTGCCTCCCCTGTTTGCCTTTTTCTTCTTTTTCTTGGGGTTTTGAGATTGGTCAAACCGGGTAAGGCTGTCCTCCAGGTGATTTTCCGAATTATAGGTTAATTTTCTTTCGACCAACTGGCTATTCTTTTCCTCTGTTTTGGCTTCCTCATTTAAGTCTTCAGGAAACTGGTTCTGGCTGTTCATCTTCTGAATTTCCCGAACCCTGGCTGCCGAGAGCAACACTATACCTCCCGGGTTCTCCGGGTAAGAGTACCCCATCATTCCTTTAAGTGTATCGGTTTTTTGAAGAAAAGCTTTGCCTTTTTGGGTTATCAGGACGTTGGCATTCTCGGGGAATAATTTTAGTGCATCCAGATAACAGTCGTTCTCAAAATTGATACAACATTTTAGTTTGCTGCATTGCCCGGCAAGCTTTTGCGGGTTGAGCGAAAGCTGCTGTGTGCGGGCGGCATTGGTAGATACCGACCTGAAGCTCGTGAGCCACGTGGCACAACAAAGCTCTCTTCCGCATGGTCCAAGACCTCCCAGCCGGCTGGCTTCCTGACGCATACCAATTTGGCGCATTTCTATCCTTACATGGAAAGCCTCGGCCAGCACTTTGATAAGCTCCCTGAAATCAACTCTTTCGTCGGCTGTATAATAGAATGTGGCTTTGGTGCGGTCGCCCTGATACTCCACATCACTAATTTTCATAACCAGCTTCAGACGGGAGGCTAATTCGCGGCTATGGTGCATTGTTTTGTTTTCAAGCCGCACGGCTTCAACCCATTTTTCGATATCCGATACCTTGGCTTTGCGATATGCTTTTTTTAATTCGGTACTATCAGGGTTTATCTTTTTTGCCTTCATTTGGATACGTACCACCGGCCCTGTCAGGGAAACAATACCGATGTCGTGTCCTGGCGATGCTTCAACTGCAACTATATCACCCGTTTCAAGGTCAATTCCTGGCTGGCAACGAAAAAAATCTTTACGACCGTTTTTAAAACGCACCTCAACAATGTCGAATTCGGGTAATGAGCCGGGGGGCACAATATCATGCAGCCAATCGGTCGAATCCAGCCGATTGCAGCCATTGGAATAAACATTTAGCCGCCTTGTATATGGTTGAGGGGCGCATTTGCAGCCCCTGGTTAGAAAGGTTTTATTATCAGGAGTTTCCAAGTAGCCGGAGATTAAACATACAAAGGTAGCAAAATTTCTTATTTTGCCGTCTTTATCAGTTTCGAGAGGGTAAAGGAAAGGTCGGTGAAAAGAATCTTGGGGTTGGCGTTTCGGGCTACGTGGAATATTCCTTCGTTGAACAAATCGATAATTTCAAGAGCATTTTTGTGATTAACAAAAGAAGCAAAACGTTCGATGAACTCAAGGGGCTCACCCTCCAGCCTGATCGCAGCGTCAACTTTGTAGTTTTTTAGCAAGCAAAATCTAAAAATGGTAAGGCCTTGTTGCAAAAAAACAATTTGGCGCTCACGGCCGATTTTAGAAATCTTTTCTGACCATTGAAGCATTTCTGCCGGATTCCTCCTAAAACACAACCGCATCCAATCACGAAAAGCAAGCAACTCGAACTCAGGCTCGCTGCCTTCCGAAGTAAGTGCCAGTGCTTTGGAATAGTTGCCCTCCGACAGGAATGCAATTCTCCGGGCATCTGCAATATCTAACCTGAACGATTTAAGCAGTTGGCCTTCAATGTCCTCTTCGCTCAACAAAGGAACTTTTACAACCTGAAGCCTTGAAAGAATTGTTTTGATAATGGCATCCTTATTTTGCGAAACCAACAAAAAAACTACTCCATCTGCTGGCTCCTCAAGGGTTTTCAGGAGTCTCGAAGAAGTATTTACTGCCAGTTTTTCAATCATCCAGATAATGATAATTTTATGACGCCCTTCAAATGCCTTTAACCGCAGGTCGTTGAGCAATTCGATACAATCTTTGGTATAGATCATGGTTTGCTGATTTTCTACACCAAGTTTTTTAAGCCAGTCGGCATATTGAAAGTAGGCCGACTCCAATACCATTTCCCGCCACGAGGCTAAATGTGCTTTGCTGCCTGCTGCCTTTTCGTCTGGTTCGTCACCGTCTTTCTCCTTAACTTTTGCGGTTGGAAAATAAAAGTGCACATCCGGGTGCTCAAGCTTATCAAGCTTCTTACACGTTGAACAAACACCGCAGGAATCTTCCGGCAGCCGGTTTTGGCACAACAGATAGCGGGCGTAAGCCAGGCCTATGGCGAGGTTTCCACTTCCTTCTGGCCCTAAAAACAACTGGGCATGACTGATGCGGTTTTGATTGATGTTGCCAATAAGGTTTTTCTTCAGGGCTTTATGACCTGCTACATCAGCAAAATACATGGGCTTACTTAAAATCAATTGTAGTTTTCAAACCTAATGCTTTTTTTTCAAAAAAATTGCAGGCAAGTAAAATTGAGTAATACTCAGGTGCGAAAAGTTATTGAGTGCACGCTGCCTGACAAGCGAAAGTAGCCAGGATCGGCAACTTTAGGCCGAAATTTTAAAGTTAACATAAATTTAGAATAAAATAATGTTTTATAAAAACAGCATTACGTCATTAAAAACCGTATCTTTGTACGGTTTTTAAGTCTTTTTTAAAAAACAAAATAGATTTTTGAAAAAGATGTACCTTTGCACCCTTTTTATTGTGAAACTAACCCTCAAGTAATGGTTAAGCAAAAAAGAAAAGTCCTTTTTTTCGCTGCCCTGATATTGCTCCTTTTTTCATTGTATTTGCTCGCATTCTCGCCTCTGTCAACCAATCGGTTTTTCGCACAAACTGATAACAACGGTGTTGACTTGCCTCAGATTATCGAAAGAGGTGTTTTAAGGGCTACAACAAATTTAAACTCAACAAATTACTTTGTTTACCGTGGCGAACCCATGGGCTTTCACTTTGAGCTCTTGCGCCATTTTGCAGAGCACATTGGTGTAGAGCTCGAAATTTATGCCACCAACGACCCGGAGGAAAATCTCAACTGCCTGCTCGCCGAAAATGAATGCGATGTAATCGCCATAGATTTTCCTGTAACCAAATCAGGCTCAAACCTCGTAAGCTTTATTGAGTCGCACAACCAGGAGCGTCAGGTATTGGTTCAACGAAAGCCGGATAATTATCACCTGATGCGGCAGCAGGATATGGAAGCCATGTTGCTAAGAAACCAACTTGATCTTGATGGAAAAACCATCTATGTTCCGCGCAACTCGGTTTTTGTTGAACGCCTGGAAAACCTCATGCAGGAAACAGGAGCGGCAATTGATATTGTTGAAGTAGAATATGAAGCCGAGCAACTTATAGAGATGGTTTCAAACGGATCGATTGATTTTACGGTCAGCCATGAGCACCTGGCAAGGATAAATGCAAGCTATTTTGAAAATATCGATTTTCGTACACCTTTAAGTTTTCCGCAAAAGCTTGCGTGGGCTGTCCGGCGTAATGCACCGCTATTGCAAGCTGCCTTGAGCGAATGGATGAAAGAATTTAAAGACACCCCACAATTTGTTCATCTTTACAACCGCTATTTCAACAACCCGCGCAATGCATACATTGCCCGGAGCCCTTTCAGCTCGCTGGGTGGAGGCAAAATATCGGTATTTGATTCCTATTTTCGACAACATGCCGATATAGTGGGCTGGGACTGGCGCTTGATAGCCTCAGTTGCCTTTCAGGAATCGAGATTCAATCCCGATGCGGTTTCCTGGGCGGGTGCCAGGGGAATCATGCAACTGATGCCTGCCACTGCCGAAATCTTTGATATTGATTCAACTTCAAGCATTTCTGACCATATCTACGCTGGGGTGAGCTATTTGTTATGGCTTGAGAACACCCTTGCAAATCATATTCCCGATTCGACCGAGCGGATTAAATTCGTATTGGCAGCCTATAACGTTGGAATCGGGCATGTAATGGATGCCATAAGGCTTGCCAAAAAGCATGGTAAAAATCCGCAAGTGTGGACAGGCAATGTAGATTATTTCGTGTTGAATAAATCCAACCCCAAATACTATCAGGACGAGGTGGTTAGGTTTGGATTTGCCCGAGGTAGTGAACCTTATGCCTTTGTTATCGAAATACTTGATCGGTTCAGGCATTACAAAAACGTGTCAGGGCTTTAGTTTAAGGCAGAAAAACTCCAACGATTGCTTTGGCAATGATCAATGGGCTTCGAGCCAATTTAGCCCTGTATTGATTTCAACCACTACGGGAACTTTCAAAGGCATGACGTTTTTCATATTGTCTTCCACAAGGGTTTTCATGGCCTCCAATTCATCGTGGTAAACTTCGAAAACCAACTCGTCGTGAACCTGCATGACCATCTTTGATTTCAGGTGGTTTTGCTCCATAACCCTATGAATTGCAATCATGGCCAGTTTTATCATGTCGGCAGCCGAACCCTGCACGGGTGCATTGATGGCATTGCGCTCGGCGTAGCCCCGGAGCATGGCATTGGCGCTGTTGATATCGGCAATATATCGTCTGCGGCCCAACAGTGTTGACACATAACCGTTTTGACGCGCAAAGGCTATGGTGCTCTCCATATAATCTTTTATTCCAGAGTACTTGTCGAAATACTGTTTTATGATTCGGGCAGCTTCCTGCTTGGGTATCTGAAGTCGTTCAGCTAACCCGAATGCAGAAATGCCATAGATTATTCCAAAGTTTACGGTTTTGGCATTGCGCCGCATCTCGCGGGTTATCATTTCAGGCGCGGTTTCGTATATTCTTGCTGCGGTAGCCGTGTGGATGTCGAGGTTGTTATGGAAGTCCTCCATCATGGCTTTCTCCTGGCTCAACGAGGCAATGATGCGTAACTCAATCTGGCTGTAGTCCGCGGCCATGATGATAAAATCTTTTGACCCTGGAACAAAGGCCTGTCTGATATAACGGCCTTCTTCTGTACGAATCGGGATGTTTTGCAGGTTTGGATTGTTCGATGAAAGCCTTCCTGTGGCTGCCACTGCCTGATTGTACGAGGTATGAATCCTCCCGGTCTTTGGATTGATAAGCCTCGGAAGAGCATCGGTATATGTGGATTTTAGCTTGGTCAGCGAGCGGTATTCCAGAATCTGGGTTATAATCGGATGCTTTTCGGCTAATTTGGCCAGCGTTTCTTCGCTGGTGCTGAACTGGCTGGTTTTGGTCTTGCGTGCATTATCCGAAATCTTAAGGCGCAGAAACAGTATTTCGCCCAACTGTTTTGGAGAGCCAATATTGAACCTTACACCGGCCATTTGGTAAATGTTGTTTTCGATTAACTGAATTTTTTCATCGAGCACCCCGGAGTAGGCTTCCAAGGCTTTAACATCAACCGAAACTCCTGTTTGCTCCATGTCGGATAAAACCCTGATCAGGGGCGTTTCAACATTGTATAGCAAGTCGGTTAGGCCGGCTTCCTTCAGCCTTAGCTCAAACAGGTTTCGCAATTGAAGGGTTACATCGGCGTCTTCGCAGGCATAGGCAGCCACTTTTTCGACAGGCACCTGGCGCATACTCAGTTGCCCTTTGCCCTTGGGCCCGATAAGCGCCTCTATGCTCACCGGAGTATAGTTGAGGTAGGTCTTTGCGAGCCAATCCATATTATGGCGCATATCGGGCTGTAGCAGATAATGAGCCAACATGGTGTCGAACAATTTACCCATCACCCGTATGTTGTACTTAAGAAGGACTCCGATATCGAACTTCAGATTCTGGCCTGTTTTTTCTATGCCGGGATCTTCGAAAACCACCTTCAGCTTGGAGGCAAGTTTCAGGGCTTCGTGTTGGTTGGCAGGGAAGGGGATGTACCTTCCGTTCCCGGTTTTAGTACTGAAAGCAATTCCAACCAGTTGCAGGTCGGTTTGGTCAAGTCCGGTAGTTTCGGTATCGAAGCAAAAATGCTTCAGACCCTTGATTTGCGATATCAATCCCTCCAGGTCTGCCTCATTGTCAATTATTTTGTAGTCCTTCTCCACCAACAAACTGTTCAGAACGGTTTCATAGTCGGGTTCATCCACTGATATACCGGAGTCTCCAAAAAGGTCGAGTTGGCCTCCCGAAGGTGTGGCGGTTGGCGTATCGGTGCCTGTAACCGCAGCATCGGGAAACAGTCTTTTTGTGAAAGTTCTGAACTCGAGTTCTTCGAACAAAGGTTTCAATACTCTCGGATCAGGTTGCGAAACCGAAAGTTCGTCTATATTGGTATCAACTGGGACATCTAGCATTATGGTCGCCAGTTTTTTCGAAAGCAAGGCCACATCCCCATGGATTTGCAGGCTCTCCTGGCTCCTTTTATCCTTTACCTGGCTGAGGTTGTTGAGCAGGTTTTCGATGGAGCCAAACTCCTGGATAAACGACCTGGCTTTTTTCTCCCCAATACCGGGCACCCCGGGAATATTGTCGGAGGCATCGCCCCAAAGCCCCAAAAGGTCAATTACCTGCAGCGGATTGTTGATTCCAAATTTTTCGCACACTTCGGCTACTCCCAGCACTTCGGCTCCACTGCCCATTCTTGCCGGTTTATAAATAAAAATATTTTCTGAAACCAACTGTCCGAAATCTTTATCAGGGGTCATCATAAACACTTTGAACCCCTGGGCCTCTGCACTTTTGGCCATGGTTCCGATGATATCGTCGGCCTCGTAACCGTCCTTGGCCAGCACCTTTATGTTGAATCCTTCGGTAAGTCTTTTAATGTATGGAATCGAAACAATGATGTCTTCCGGTACTTCAAGTCTTTGTGCTTTGTATTCCGGGAAAATCTCATGCCTGACTGTTGGAGCGGGGGTGTCGAACACTACGGCAATATGGGTCGGATTTTCATTATTTAAAATATCTATCAGCGTGTTGGCAAATCCAAAAATGGCCGAGGTGTTCATGCCCTTCGAATTGATGCGGTGGTTCTTACTAAAGGCATAATAGGCCCTGTAAACCAGCGACATGGCATCGAGAAGAAAAAGTTTTTTTACCGGTTGCGACATTATTATGGTTTTTACAAATATAGCGAACAATCATCTTACCGGTTTGTATTTCTATGACCGATTATGCTGCTTCAGTGCTTAGTCTGCCACACAAAGTTTAAATGGAAGCCTTAGATTGCTTACTTTTGCAAAAAATTGAAAATCTGAAACATGGCAAACCGTATTATGGATCCCATTGGACGACTGATGGGATTGCGCTACAAATCGCACCCCTGGCATGGAGTGGAAATAGGGAAGAAAGCACCTGAACTACTGACTTGTTTTGTAGAAATGGTTGCTACCGATACCGTAAAGTATGAGGTTGACAAAGTAAGTGGCTATTTGAAGATTGACCGCCCCCAGAAGTACAGCAATGTATTGCCTGCCCTGTATGGCTTTATTCCCCAAACGCTTTGCCATAAAAAAGTGGCCGAATATGTTATGGAAAAAACCGGAAAGGTTGAAATTAGGGGCGATTACGATCCTTTGGACATTTGCATCCTTACCGAAAAAGTTATCTCTCACGGTAATATTTTGGTCGATGCAATCCCAATTGGAGGTTTTATGCTCATTGATAAGAAGGAGGCCGACGACAAGATCATTGCCGTGCTGAAAGACGATGCCCTTTATGGTGCCATGAGGGACATTTCGGAATGTCCCGAGCCGGTTATCGAAAGGCTGAAACACTATTTTCTTACCTACAAAGACCTTCCCAACACCAAACTGGAGGTGGAAATTTCGCATATTTACAATGCTGCGGAAGCTAAAGAGGTGATCCGGTGTTCCATGGAGGACTACCGCATGAAGTTCGAGGATTTCGACAGCCTCTTGTCGCAGGTGGAGCTTTAGCAGTCCTGTTTCTATCAGAAAATAAGCAGTTTATACGTTTTCCCCGGAAGAGGTTGTACTACCCCCTTAAATTCCAAACCTAAAAGCAAGGCCGAGATTTTGCTTACTGTAAACGGGGTCTTGGCTACCATTAGGTCGATGCTTGCATCGGGATTTTGTCGCAGGAAGTTTACCATGATTTCTTCTTCCGTATTGAATTCGGGGAAGAGCACAGGCTGCTGGATCTTATTATTATCCTTGCCGGAAGCCCAGCCCATGATGTACTCAAGGTCTTTGATGTCTTCGAGCAGATTGGCCTTATTGGTTTTAATTAGCCAGTTGCAACCCCTGCTGTAAGTATCTGTTGTTCGGCCGGGTATGGCAAAAACGTCGCGGTTGTAGCTGTTTGCGATATTCGCTGTTATAAGGGCACCTCCCGAACTGGCTGCTTCAACAACAATAATTGCATCGCACATGCCAGCAATGATGCGGTTGCGTTGTGGAAAATTTTCCCTGTCGGGTTTGGTTTCGGTAAAAAACTCTGTTACTAGGGCGCCTTGTCCGGCTATTTTTTTTGCCAATGGTTGATGAAGTTGTGGGTAAATCCGGTCAAGCCCGTGTCCGAGTACCGCTACTGTTTCGAGACCCGTTTCGAGGGCTTTTTTGTGGGCGCATGCATCCACGCCGTATGCCAGACCGCTTATCACCAGCGCCTTGTGCCTCACAAGCCCTTCGACCAATTCAGTACATTTGCTCCGGCCATAGTCGGTGATACTTCGTGTACCAACTATCCCTACAACCTTCTCTGCGTTGAGTTGGGCGTTGCCTTTAACAAAAAGCATTATGGGGCCGTCTTCGCAATGTTTTAACCTCGCCGGATAATTTTTGTCAAGATAAAAAAGAGCTGTAAGTTGGTGTTTCTCCAAAAAGGCCTTTTCCTTTTCGGCCCTGGCCAAACCGTTATGGTTCATTACGGCTTTAGCAAGATGATCGCCGATGCCCGGTATTTTTAACAGCGCAGCCTTTTTCTCCTTAAAAACCGCATCGACTCCACCGCAATAACTGATGAGTTTTTTTGCGGTAACTCCTCCTACACCCGGAATCAGACATAGTGCAAGCTGATATAAAAGTTGCTGGTTCATGAATAGCTTGTTGGTTCGTTGCCGCCGATGTGTCTGATAAAAATAAGATAAAAAAACCTAACTTGCACCTAAAAATATTTGGCAACTCATATAGGACTTTCAAAGGTAGATGCTTATGGCCAATGAAAGCATCAATGTAGAACTGTATAGAATTCAGGCATGAATAGGTAATTAATTAAACAGCTTTTTGATAAAACCATGATCCAAAACAAACCACCAACCGTTCTGGTTTGTCCCCTCGATTGGGGCATGGGACATGCTACACGGTGTTTGC
>DATIKH010000052.1:0-5760 GCA_035477775.1 Bacteroidales bacterium
ATCAATCAGCCAATACATCGGAAATACCCTTATGGGCAGGTTGGTACCTGTTGCTACGGCTCGCTGTAATCCAGCCGAAGCGGGTGTTTTGCTGCAATGAAATGGGTTGCCTCTGATTTTTTTTCAATAGTGTCCGACAAAATAAAAAATCTCAAAGTATGAGTTTTAGATTCCTCACTTCGTTCGGAATGTCAGACGGGTTTGAATGCCGTGTCATACCGAACAAAGCGAGGTATTCCCCACGATTTAACCTGCCGCCTCAGATTTTTTTCAAAAAAAATGAAAAAAATTTGATTGGTTATTAAAATCTATTTTACCTTTGCAGTGTGTTAGGTAAGTAGTACACTAAAACAATATAGTTATGGTCTTTATGGAGAACATTTTATTTGCCTACAACCGCAAGAAACCCTTGTTCAACGGGCTGAGCCTGAAACTTGAGCAGGGCAATATTTACGGTTTGTTGGGCCGCAACGGGGCAGGAAAGACCACCTTGCTGAAACTTATAGCCGGGTTGGTGTTTCCCCGATCAGGTAGGTGCATGCAAAACGGCTTTGAGGCTCAAGAGCGCATTCCTGAGGCCCTCGAAAACATCTATATTCTGCCTGAGGAATTTGAATTGCCTTCGATCCGGATTTCCAGGTACATCGATCTGAACGCACCGTTCTATTCGAACTTCGACCGTAGTAAATTCGGAAGGCTCATTGAAGAATTCCAGCTCGACCCCGACAAAAAACTCAACCAGTTTTCGTACGGGCAAAAGAAAAAATTTCTGCTGGCCTTCGGTCTTAGCACCAATGCCCGGCTGATGCTCATGGACGAGCCAACCAACGGCCTCGACATCCCCTCAAAAAGCCAGTTCAGAAAGGTGATTGCGGCATCCATGGAGCCTGACCAGATCATCGTTATTTCGACACACCAGGTACGCGACCTTCAAAGCCTTATCGATCCGGTGGTGATCATGGACGAAGGTAAAATCATCTTCAACCGGGGCGTTGAAGAAATTTCTAAAAAACTCCTTTTCGAACCCCAGCACAAGACTTCAGAAGGCGAAAAGATTCTGTATTCCGAAGAGGTGTTTGGCGGCTCGGCAGCATTGCTCGCCAATGCCACAGGCAGCGAAAGCCACATCGACCTCGAATTGTTGTTCAATGCCGTAGTAAACAACTCTAAGGCTATTCATGAAGCATTTGCAAATCCCTCATAATCATGGTAAACAAAAATAATATCTTCAGTATAAAAAGGCTTTTGCTTTTGATTAAAAGGCAGGTTTTTATTAACCTCACCGGCCTGCTTATCGCCTTTGCCTCAATTGGCGGAATGCTGCTTGTGGTTTCGGTATTAACCGGATTTTTTAATCCGGAGGGCATCCGAGGGCTATGGCCGCTTTATTTCGTAGCGCTTTTTTTGGGCGGTTACATTTTTTCGAGCAATATTTTTTCCGAACTGAATAGCCCCCAACGAAGCATTACATTTCTAACCCTTCCGGTTTCGAACCTCGAACGCCTCGCCATGGCCTGGCTGTTGTCGGCCATCATTTACTCCATCTTTGCCCTTACCGGTATTGCAATGGTAATTCTTCTTACGCACCTGATTGTCGGTATCCCGTTGGCTGCGGGAACATTTTCGGCAATATGGACTTGGGATGGCCTCAAAACCGTGCTGATTTATGTTATTACACAATCCGTTTTCCTGTTTGGAGCCATTTATTTCCGCAAACTGAATTTTTTCAAAACCATCCTCAGCATTTTTGTGATTCAGAGTGTTTTGGGGTTGATTGTAACAATTGCTGTCTTTTTAATATTTGGAACGGTCAACTTCGAAAGCCATTTAGGGTTTCAGAGCGCTTCCCTTTCACCCGGTTTGGAAAACTTTTTCAGAGAGACCCTGCCCGATATCATGGAATTTGCATTTTATTACCTGATGATACCCTTCTTTTTGGTATTAACCTGGTTTGGCATTAAAGAAAGGCAGGTGTAAGTATGAAATTCAGCGAAAACCATGCTATCTATCTGCAGATAGCCGATTATTTCTGTGAGAATATATTGCAGAAAAAATGGGAGGAAGGGGCGAAGATTCCTTCGATAAGGGAGGTCGCCGTGCAGGTTGAAGTAAATCCCAACACCGCCATGCGCACCTTCAATTACCTTCAGGATAAAGGAATAATTTACAACAAGCGGGGCATTGGTTACTTTGTGGCCGAGGATGGATTTGAAAAAACCCTCCAACTGAAAAAAGAGCAATTTGTACAGGAAGCACTGCCCCAAATGTTCAGAACCATGGAATTGCTCCGCATGAACCTGCACGACCTGGAGCAGCAATACGAAGTTTACAGGCAACAAAACGACACCTGATTTTTGGTTTGAATTAAAAAAAATTACAGAAATGAAGACAACAAACAAAATACTCTTAGCCACATTTATTGCAATACTTGCGATTATCATTACCATGTTGGTGGTGGTCAGGTACAATGTGAATTTGGTTCCGGCCACCCTGAATGTTGATCGTGACGCGGAAATCGTAGGCAGCATGAATGTGGTTACCGAGAAGCGTGAAATTGGGCGTTTTAACTCTATCAGAGCTTCGAGAGGCATCCATATTGAATTGCGCCAGGGCAATGAGACCGGGCTTACCATCGAAGCCGACGACAACCTGGTTGAGCTGATAGTTACCGAAGTAGTTGATGGCGTGCTGAGAATCCGTCTGAAAGAAAGTGTAAGACAACACAAGGTACTTCGTGTGAATGTTGATTTCGTGTCGCTCGAAGCCCTGAGTGGTTCGTCCGGCACCAGGTTCACTTCCCCAACCGGTATTGTTGGCCCGGCTCTGCGGCTCGATTTAAACTCAGGAGCTTCAGTCGAGTTAAACTTAGATGTAGAAAAATTAAACGTGGATGCAAGCTCCGGCGCGCATGTAAATTTAAGCGGGAGTGTTAGCGAATTGTTTCTTGACAGCAGCAGCGGCGCCCTTGTTAACGCCCGGGAATTAAAAGCCGACAATGCAACGGTTGATGCGTCTTCGGCTGCGATCAGTCATGTTTTTGCTACCGACGAAATGACGATTGACGCAAGCAGTGGAGCCAGGGTAAATTATTACGGCCAACCCACAACGCTGTCCAAAAGCGCTTCTTCAGGAGGAACAATCAGACCGCGATAAGCAGAAATAAAACATAAACTTAAGACACTCAAATCGGAAATAAGGTAATAAGGTTCTTTTGGCTGTGAAGGTTTTTTTGCTACTAAGGTAATAAGGTCTTAACTTGATTTTGGGTTGCACTGTCCACACTTTTGGAGATACCAGCAATCCCTGCCTTTAGGTCGGGTCGACCGAGAACTTATACCCTTAGGGGCTTTAGCCCTGCCGGCTGTTTATTCTGCACTTTTTAGTCACTCATTATCGGTCAATTTATTCCCCGTAAGAATAACCTGATGAGGAAGAAGCTATATAAGAGAGACACTGGATTCAAATTTTATTCAGACGGACATTAATTCCTGTTTCACCAAAACCTTATTACCTTAGTAACCCGAAATTTCATAAATAACCGTTAACCTTATTACATTATTGGATTAATTTTCACAATGAGAATTGAGTACAACAACCTTTACACACATTTAATTTTGATACAAAAAACCGTTTCCCCTTTTTTAAGGATGGAATAAGGGAGCGCGTTGAAAAATATATAACCGGCATTGTGAACAACAGTGATTCGAAGTTATATGCCATTTTTGCCAATCCCGAGCATGTTCATTTTCTTGTTTCCCGTTCGCCAAAAATTTCGGAAGAGACTTTGATTCAAAAAGTTGCAGAAAGAACAGAAAAGTTTATTAATGAGAACAAACTTTGCAAACACAATTTCCAGTGGCAGGAAACCTCATCAGCTTTCTCCGTTTCAAAATCAGATGTTGACAAGGTTTGTAAATACATATTAAACCAGCCGGTGCACCACAAAAAAGTGTCTTTTGAGGATGAATATCAAGCCTTTATTAAGTTCTATCAGAAGACACTCAAATGGGAAATAAGGTAATAAGGTCCGTATGGCGGTGAAGGTTTTTTTGCTACTAAGGTAATAAGGTCTTAACTTGATTTTGGGTTGCACTGGCCACACTTTTGGAGATACCAGCAATCCCGACCTTTAGGTCGGGGCAACCGAGAACTTATACCCTTAGGGGCTTTAGCCCTGCCAACTTCTTTATACCACTTTTCAGACCTAACTCAACATTGCATTTTGTGAACCGTTCCAAACAAGTTTGCAAATAAACTATAGGAATTTCCATTTCATAATAGGGTCGAAAAAATGAGAGGGAACAATTAATTAGATACCTTTTGTAATGACTCTTCAATATTCACATTATGGAAACGGAGTGGAAAGCGCCATGAAACCGCCAATGCGATATTTAGCGAGCCATTGTGGGAGAAAATAACGTTTAATTTAAATGACGTAAAATTGTCATAACTAAGACGTAAGCACGGAAAGAAAATTCCAATACTTTTGTTTTAAAGAGTTTATGAGAGGTTGTGTGTAAGTGTAAAGAAACATAAGTATAATTTTAAAATTCAATAAAAATGAAAAGAATGAAAACAAAATCAAAACTCGAACGGCTTTTTACGACATTATTAATTGCCTTATTGGTAATGACCTTAAGTTCAGAATCAAAAGCACAAGAACAGGGTTCTGCAGACTTCAAAGAATTCAAAATCACGATTGAGAAGACCGACAACGAACTTAAATTGCAAAGCCATAAAGGTAGTGCTTGGATTGATTTAAGCTTTAGTATCCCGAACGACAAACCACAAGCAATTGACGAATATGGAATGACACATTTGGGTCAGGTAAGGACTTATAAAGATCCCAAACTCGCAGATTATTTATTCACCATTACAAAGACTAAAGACGGAATTAAATTAACGGGTATTGAAGGAACGGCTTGGAAAGAGTTAAGTTTTACACTACCTAAAAATGGAAAACAAACAATAAACCAGTTTGGAATGACTGATTAGACAAAGAACACCCACACACAACAGGGTTTATAACTTATGGCGGGGAAAGTAGTAAATTCAAATAGTAGGCTTTTAAGAAAGTTTGTTGCAAGCGGACAAGAAAGTGCTTTGAAGACCGCCACATGTCATATACGCGAAACGTTAAAGGAAGTTTTCAGAGAAATTTATTCCTGTAAGAAATTATAAATAGAAATGGAAAACAAAATTGCCGGAAAAATCAAAGAACTACGTAATAGAAAAGGGCTATCCCAAGAACTTCTTGCAGAAAATTGCGGACTAAGCCTACGTACCATTCAACGTATTGAGAATGGCGAGACTGAACCCCGTGGAGATTCACTAAGAAGGTTAGCCGGTGCTTTTGGGGTTTCACCTGACGATTTAATCAACTGCACATTACCCGAAGATAAGAACTTCCTGGTTGCATTTAATCTTTCGGCTTTAGGGTTTTTATTGTTTCCAATTTTGGGTATATTAATTCCATTGATATTTTGGATTTCGAAAAAGGATAAATTAAAAGATGTTATGTCAGTTGGAAAAGAAATTTTGAACTTCCAAATTTCATGGACTTTACTAGTGTTAGTTACATATATTTACTTTGTTGTAAGTATGTTTTATAGAATTAGTCAAGCAGGCGATATTTCGCCATCGTTAATTTTAGGCAATGCCCCGGTTGTTTACGGCATTTTTGGATTTCTGTACCTTTATAATTTCCTTTTGATTGTTTTAAACACGATAAACATTGTTAGCAAAAAAAGAATTAGATAT
>DATIKH010000053.1:0-27659 GCA_035477775.1 Bacteroidales bacterium
TTTTTCCAGGCCGATGTGTCGGGCATCGAAATAGAACCAATTACGATTGCCCGATACGAAGAGTTGTTGTTCAATGTAAATCCTTTCACCTTGTATCAGGAAATCACGCCTCACATAGAGCAGTTTTATGTGTTTCTGGGGGATGCCATTCATACGGAAAGCGGTCAGCAACAATTATTTGATTATATCACCGACCCACAGATACGGGCGATTTATCTCGACACCCGGGAGGTTTGGCCCGATGTTGTGAACCTGGAACGGGAACTTACTGAAGCATTCAGGTATTATCGGTATCACTTCCCAGATGAGCAAATACCGCAGATTTTTACCTACATTTCGGGACTTGATTACGACTACCCAATAAAGTTTCAGGGCAATGTGATGGTTATTGGACTGGATTTGTACCTGGGTGGAGGACATCCGCTATACAGCAAAGTAGGTTTGGCCGAATTCAGAAGATTTGACATGGATCCCCGTTTTGTGGCTGTTGATGTTTTTAGAATGCTTGCCGAAAACAAATTGCAGGCCACTGGTTATGTTCCTGAGCAGCTTTTGGATTTTATGATTTACGAAGGCAAGATTTTGTACTTTCTCGACAGCATGCTTCCGGAACACCCCGATAGTATAAAGATTGCTTATTCACATCAGCAATTTCAATGGATGCAGACGAATCTGGAAAGTGTTTGGACGTTCTTTCTCGAAAATGAACTATTGTATTCGAGCCACAGGCCAAGTATAGTAAAATTTATTGGAGAGGCCCCGTTTACTGCACAATTTTCACATGATTCACCACCGAGGACAGCTGCTTATATTGGCTGGCAAATAATTCGGGAATATATGAGAAACCACCCAGAGGTTTCCCTTGCCGAACTATTACTTGAAAAGGATTCCAGAAAAATTCTGCAAGGATCGCGGTTCAGGCCTTAATGGGTGCGGTTTGGCAACGCAAAGTCTTTGTTTAAAGATTCGATAAGTCCCAATACATCTTCTTTTCCGGTTTGGGTTTCGCTGCTGGTTACCACCATCGGGGGAAGAGGTTCCCATTGTCCGGATAATTTTTTCTTGTAACCAGCGATTGCCGATTGTTGCTTGTTGAAGGTCAGTTTGTCGGCCTTGGTAAATAAAATGTGAAATGGTATATGGTTCGTTCCCAACCAGGCCATAAAATTCAGGTCGGTGGCTAATGGGGAATGCCTGATATCAATCAACAGGAAACTGCACACCAGATTCTCTCTTTTCAATAGATACTCCTTAATCATCTTTTCCCATAGCAGTTTTACAGCCACTGGAACTTTGGCAAAGCCATAACCGGGCAAGTCGGTAAGATACCATTCCTTGTTGATTAAAAAATGATTGATAAGCTGCGTTTTGCCAGGCGTTACAGATGTTTTGGCCAGCTTCTTAAACCCGGTAAGGGTATTGATCAGAGACGATTTACCAACGTTTGACCTTCCAATAAATGCATATTCGGGCAGGTTTGCTTTCGGGCAATCGGCAACCGAAACAGAACTTTTTAAAAATTCTGCAGAATGTATTACCATAAATCACATCCTTTAAATAAAGGGAAATACAACCCTAATCGGAAACCTCTCCTTTGGAGGAAAGATACTGGCCTACGTACCGGTTCTTTTTGGGCTCATAAATATCGCTGATGGTGATAAGAATACCGGTCTCCTCCACTCCTCCGAAATCCTTGTTTAGTGCTGTACCAAAGGTTTTCATGGTGGGGCTAAGGGCAGAATATGAGCTAAAGAGCGGTGGAACATTTTCCTGATATTTCCTTACTTCCTGCGAAAGCAGTTTGAAATTTTCTTCAAGGGTACCGCCAGTGAACACATTTTTCATTTCTTCATCAGGGGTTGATAGTTCCAGCGGCTGGATGGGATAAATAAGCCGGTCGGGATCGGGATAAAAGCGGCGCAAAAAATAAAGTATCAGATCGCGTGCCTTTGCATTGAAGTGAGGAAACATGGTTATTTTCCCAAAGAAATAGCGTATGTTTTCATAGTCAACTACCAGGGTTCCAAGACCATCCCATAGATTATCAAGGGCATAAATGCTTTTTCGGTTGGTTTGGGTTGATTGGTAGGCCGGTTGAACAAATGACCTTCCAAGCTCTATGGTGTATGGAAGGTATTCTTCATTGAATTTCTCAGAGAAGTGAAACAACTTTGAAGTGGCCAGTTTGGGCACCCCAAGATGATCGACCCCTGCATTTCGGCAAACCATAAAACGATACCCGCCCAGAATTACCTCATCGGTCGGATCCCATACAATCAGTTGCTCGTAGGGATTGGTACCGGTATCGAAGCCATCGACGTCGAGTGGTTTTCCGGTGCCCCCTCCTGCCGCCCTGAATGACAGCTCGCGAAGCCTTCCGATTTCACGCATTACATTCGGTGCATTGTTTGCATTTAAGATATAAATGTGATTCGATGCGTTGTTTGTTTTTCGAACAAAACGTTCAGGTGTCAACTCACCCATTATCAATTCTTTACTAACAGGTGGTATCATTCCTTCCATAGAATCATCCTTATGGTTTTCGGTTTTTTCTCTTGTCATTAATCAAATATTAACTTCCCCTCTGGTAAACCATAAACATGCTGTTTTACACATTCGGCCCATTCCCTTGGTGACTTTTCTCTTGTAAAGGTAGTAAACGGGATAGGTTTACCAAAGGTAATGGTAATCTGTTTGTTTTTTTGCTTAAACATTTCATCAACCAGGTAGAGCATTTCAATATTTGCTTTTATTCCCAGCCTTTTTCTCCAGAGGGCAAGGTTATAAAAGAAATCAGAATTGCGTCCTGTAAAATGTACCGGCACAACATCGCGCTGATTTTTTGTGGCTTTGGAAATAAAGGTTTTTTTCCATTCAAGATCCATGATTTTTCCCTTTTGCTTGCGCGACACCAGGCCGGCCGGAAAAACCATCACAACCTGATCCGACTCAAAAACCTCGTTCAATGCGTTTACCGCATCATTCGAATTTGACCCGTGCTTATTGACAGGTACAAACATCTCCCGAAGATTTGGTAATTCGAGCAATATATCATTGGATAGAGATTTTATATTGGGATGCAACTTCCCGACTACATGCATCAGAGCCATTCCATCAAGGCCTCCCAAAGGATGATTTCCTACAACAATAAAGCGACTCTTCTCCGGCAGGTTTTCTATTCCAACTACGTTCAGGTTAACCTGAAAAAGATTGAATAATATTTCGCGTACAAAATCTAGGTTCTTAAAGTCGCGGAAGCGCCACAATGCATCGTTCAGTTCTTCCTGGTGCGTGATCCGCTCAAGGTATCTGATTAAAACCTTTGGGATGAGCGGATAAATCTTTTTTCCTTTTTTCCTGAATATCTGGTCAATGTTCAGGAAATTCTCCCTATGCTCCATGCGATCTGCGATTATAAATGGTTACAAATCTAATAGATTGTTTTTGCAGCAAGGCGCTATCTCTACAATTCGTACCTCCGGTCTCTTTTAAAAAAATCAAATACAAATGTAGCCATAAAAGCTCAAAAAGTTTTCCAATTAACATTTGCAGCAGATATTATGCCTTTTTATTTCGCCAAATGTATCATTTTTTGATTTTTCATATTCTTCCTAAAACCTGATGATTTAGAAGCAGTAATTTGCAACACGCTGTTTTTCACTTGTTTGAAAAATTCAGGCAAATTTTTTAGACTAAATCTAAAAAAGTTATCAACAAATGTGTTGAAATGTGGTAAAAAGTGGGAAAATATCCTTTATATTTACCGATTAAAATCAGGAACATGAAGCCATGAGCTATCTGCTTGGGGAATATGAATGTAAGGTCGATGCAAAGGGCCGGTTCATGCTGCCGTCTGGCTTGAAAAAGCAACTTTCGGAAGGCGACCAGGAGCGGTTTGTCATAAACAGAGGTTTTGAAAACAACCTTACTTTATATCCTTATAGCGAATGGACAAAAATTTCGCAGGAGGTAAACTCCTTAAACCTATACAGTAAAAAGAATCGTGATTTTGTCAGGTATTTTTCCAGGGGGGCTTCAGAAATTTTTCCCGATACTGCCCACCGGCTTCTCCTGCCCAAATCACTTCTCGATTATGCTGGTATAGATAAGGATATCGTTCTTTTTGCATATGGGCACAGGGTAGAAATTTGGGCTAAAGAGGCTTATGAAGCCATGATGGGCAGGGAGCCTGAAGACTTTTCTTCTTTGGCCGAAGAGGTGATGGGTAAAATTTCGAGATCGCCGGGAAATGAAAGCGTATCATGAACCGGTACTTGCCCAGAAAAGCATTGAAGGGCTAAACATAATACCAGGAGGGTGTTACGTTGATGCAACCTTTGGTGGTGGTGGTCATTCGAAGTACATTTTAGAAAAATTGGGCGAAGGGCGGCTTATTGCTTTTGATCAGGACCAGGATGCCGGCCAGAATGTTCCTAACGATGGAAGGATTTTGTTCCTGAACCAGAATTTCAGGTACATGAAAAATTTCCTGCAGATGTACGGGCTAATTCCCGTTGATGGGATTTTAGCTGACCTGGGGGTATCCTCGCATCAGTTCGACGAGTACAGCCGCGGGTTTTCCACCCGGTTCGAAGGCCCACTTGATATGCGAATGAACATGGCTGCCCGCCTTACTGCACAGGAGATCGTCAATGAATACCCGGAAGAAAAATTGGCTGAACTTTTTTTTGTTTACGGAGAATTGCCAGCAGCCAGAAAAATTGCAAGCATCATTGGCCAATACCGCAAATCCGAAACCATAGGGACCACAACCCGGCTTATCGAAATTACAGGTAAACTGGCACCCAGGGGGAGGGAAAATAAATTTTTTGCTCAGATATTCCAATCGCTTAGAATAGAGGTAAACCAGGAGTTGGAGGCACTAAAGGAATTTCTGGAACAGAGCGCTGAAGTATTAAGGCCCGGAGGCAGGCTCGCAGTCATATCCTATCATTCACTTGAAGACAGAATAGTAAAATACTTTGTAAGGTCGGGAAATTTTAAAGGTGAAATAGAAAAGGATTTTTTTGGAAACCCAATTACTCCGCTCATTCCGGTAGGCAAGGCGGTTGCTCCTTCGGCAGAAGAAATAACTCAGAACAGCAGGGCCCGCAGCGCCCATTTACGCATTGCTGAAAAACGATAAATAGGTTTTAGGTATGACAGCCAATACGATTAAAAAACCGATACATCAGAAGGAATCAGGTCAGGGATCAGCCTCCAAGGCTTTTCAATCCCTGCTGGATGGCAGCCTGTTGACTCGCGACAAAGTGGGAGCATTGATGCCGTTCATATTCTTTTTGGTAGCCATAGCTATTTTTTTTATTGCCAATACCTATCATGCCGAAAAACAAGCCCGCGAAGTGGAAGCGCTCCGCGGGGAGGTAAAAGAACTGAGAACCCGAAACACCCTGGTAAAAGCAGAGCTGATGTTTCTAAGCAATCAGTCGGAAGTGGCGCGACGGCTCTACGGAAAAGGATTCGTGGAATCAACAGTTCCACCGAGGCATATAGATACACATCAAAGCAATTTGAATTTTCTCAGAAGAATAATTCACTAATAAAAACTACGAGTGCAGCAATATGGATGAAAAGAAACGAATACTAAACCGTGTTTACCTGGTATATTTTACCATGGTGGTATTCGGGCTGCTTATTTTCCTGAAGGTGCTATACATACAGGTGGTTGAAGGGGAGCATTGGCGGCAACTCGAAAGGCAGGCCAATCTGCGTTTCGAAACCATAGAAGCCATGCGTGGCAACATTTATGCCGATGATAACCGGTTACTTGCTACAAGCATTCCTGTTTATGAAATTCGCATGGATGCAAAAACCGTTGATGATGAGATTTTCAGTGAGGGAGTCGGTTCTTTGGCATTAAGGTTGTCGCAACTTTTTGGCGACAAGTCGCAGGGGCAATATCTGGCTGAAATAAATCAGGCAAGACGCAATGGCGAAAGATATTTTCTAATCAGAAGAAATGTTTCTCATTCACAACTCGCAACATTGCGCGAGTTTCCCATATTCAGGTATGGTCGGTTCAGGGGCGGCCTCATTGTGGTGGAGCGCACACGGCGGATCATGCCCAATCGCACTTTAGCGGCCAGAACTATTGGGTTTAAGCGCGAAGGGATTTATGTAGGCCTTGAAGGGGCATACCGGGAAGTGTTAGAAGGAACTCGCGGAAAAAGGCTTATGCAGCGTACTACCGGAGGTGATTGGATTCCGATAAACGATGAGAATGAAATCCAGCCTGAGAATGGGAAAGATATCGTAACCACTATAAATATCAACATTCAGGATATTGTAGAAACAGCCCTGCTAAATCAGTTAAGAAAATCGGGTGCGGCATTTGGTACGGCCATTGTCATGGAAGTCGCTACAGGCAAGATAAAAGCCATTTCGAACCTAACACGAAACCAGGAAGGCGGCTATGAGGAAACCATGAATTACGCCATTGGCGAAAGTGCCGAACCGGGCTCCACATTCAAATTGGCTTCAATCATCGCTTTATTGGAAGATGGCAAAGTAAGGCCCAACGACATTGTACACACTGGCGAAGGCGAGCTCCTTTTTGCTGACAGGATGATGCGCGATGCTAGAGATGAGGGCTTTGGAAGCATTACCGTTCAACATGCATTTGAGGTTTCGAGCAATGTAGGCATTTCTCAACTGGTTCATAAGGCTTACTCATCCAATCCGCGAAGGTTTATTGAGCGACTAAGATCAATGGGCCTCGGACAACCTCTTGGACTGGAAATACCTGGCGAAGGGCAACCATTTATTTCAGAACCCGGCAGCCAATCCTGGTCAAGAGTGTCGCTACCCTGGATGTCAATTGGTTACGAAGTATCTTTTACCCCATTACAGATTCTTGCTTTGTACAATGCGGTTGCAAACGGCGGAAAGATGATGAAACCTATGTTCGTTCAGGAAATAAGGCAAACCGGAAATACATTACAGAGGTTTCAACCCCAGGTACTCAACAAGAGTATAGCAAGCCAATCCACTCTAAGGCAAGTGCACGAAATGCTGGTAGGAGTTGTTGAAAACGGAACAGCCCGAAATATTCGGACACCACAATTTGGCATAGCGGGTAAGACAGGAACAGTACAGGTGGCTTATGCAGGCAGAGGCTACCGTAATGTTTACGGACGACCTTCTTACCGGTCATCTTTTGCTGGTTATTTCCCTGCACATCAGCCGGCTTACAGTTGTATTGTGGTGATTCATAATCCCCAGGGGTACATTTTTACCGGTGGACAAATATCGGCACCTGTCTTCAGGGAAATTGCCGACAGGGTTTTTGCAACCCATTTGAGAATGCCGGTTGAGCCCAATCAGGAAACTTATACGGTTTCTCTTCCGGGCTTCAGAAACGCCAGGGTCGAGGACTTGCGCACGGTGTATGCAGCCTTCGACGCCCGCCTGAAAAGCAACCTGCGTACCGGTTGGTCGTCGGCAGTCCCGAGCGGAGATACAATTCGCTTGAGCGAGAGGCAATTTATCGACAATCTTGTTCCGGATGTAGTCGGAATGAGCCTCGGAAACGCTTTGTATGTTTTGGAAAACTCCGGGCTGCAGGTGCGATTTGCAGGGAGGGGAACCGTAAAAAGCCAAAGTATCAGGCCCGGTGTGCGCATAGTTCGTGGCAGTCAGATTTTTATTGAATTGAATTAAACCCTTTCATCTCAATGAAAACGCTTAAGCAACTTTTACCGACCTCAATCCTTGAAAAATCAAGGGGCACAGCCGACTTAACGATTGAATCGGTAGATTTTGATTCACGCAAAGTGAAGCCTTTTGGCATGTTCATAGCTATCAAGGGAATAACTACCGATGGCCATCAATATATAAACCAGGCTGTGGCCAATGGGGCGGTCTGTGTAGTGTGTGAAACGGAGCCTAAGGAATATGCTCAGGGGGTAACCTTCATCAAGGTTGATAATTCTGCCCATGCCCTGGGTATAATCGCTTCCAATTTTTATGACAATCCATCTAAAAAGTTAAAATTAGTAGGGATAACAGGCACCAATGGAAAAACAACCACTGCAAGCCTTTTGTATGCACTTTTCACCAAGTTGGGTTACCGTTGCGGTTTGCTCTCCACAGTACAAAACATAGTTGCTAACACCCATATTCCTTCCACCCATACCACCCCCGACCCCCTCCAAATAAACCGGCTTTTAAGTCAGATGGTAGAAGCAGGATGCGATTATGCTTTCATGGAAGTGAGTTCGCACGCTGTTGTACAGCAACGTATTACAGGCCTAACCTTTTCAGGAGGGGTTTTTACAAACATTACGCACGACCATCTTGACTTTCACAAAACCTTCGCCAATTACCTGGGTGCAAAAAAATCATTTTTCGACAACCTCACTCCCGATGCCTTTGCCATAACAAACATAGACGACAAAAATGGAAGCGTTATGCTTCAGAACACGCCTGCATTGAAGAAAACATACAGCCTGAAAGCAATGGCCGATTTCAGGGCGAAGGTACTCGAGAGCAGCCTGAATGGCCTGCACTTGCTTATTGATGAGAAAGAAGTTTGGTTCTCACTGGTTGGAGAGTTTAACGCCTACAACCTGCTAGCAGTTTATGCAACAGCAAAAATGCTGGGGCATAAATCCTTGGATATTTTAACTTGCCTGAGTACCTGCGGGTCGGTTAGGGGGCGGTTTGAATATTTCAAAGGGTTGAATGGCATCACAGGAATAGTGGACTATGCCCACACTCCCGATGCACTTGATAATGTTCTTAATACTGTTATGTCCATCCGCAAGGGGAATGAGAAAATCATTACCGTGATAGGTTGCGGCGGAAACCGCGATGCAGCAAAGCGACCATCTATGGCTGCAATTGCAAGCCGCGGAAGCGACAAAGTGATACTTACCAGCGACAACCCACGCTTTGAGAATCCAGCCCTAATCATCGAAGAAATGAAAGTTGGTCTGGATCCTATGGGGCTGCGTAAAACTTTGGTAATTGAAAATCGTTTCGAAGCCATAAAAACCGCTTGCGCCCTTGCCGAACCGGGTGATATCGTGCTGGTGGCAGGCAAAGGTCATGAAGCCTACCAGGAGATACTGGGAGTTAAGTATCCGTTCGACGACCTGAAAATTTTAAAAGAATTCCTGACCTGATTTTTTCAACATAAAGGGGAAAGACCATGTTGTACTATTTGTTCGAATATTTAGATAAGGTTTATGACGTTCCGGGCGCCGGAGTGTTTCAGTTTATCTCCTTTAGGGCAGGAATGGCGGTGATTTTTTCGCTTTTCATCAGCATGATTACCGGCCGAAGGATTATACGCTACCTCCAGAAGATGCAAATCGGCGAAGTTGTTCGCGATCTGGGCATTGAAGGCCAGGAAAAAAAAGCAGGAACTCCAACCATGGGCGGGATCATCATCATTTCGGCGATTATTATACCTGCGCTGCTCTTCGCCCGGCTCGACAATATTTACATCATTCTGATGCTTATCACAACTTTGTGGCTAGGTTTTATCGGATTTGTTGATGATTACATCAAGGTTTTTAAGAAAGACAAAGCAGGGCTTCAAGGCCGGTTTAAAATTCTGGGCCAGGTTACCCTCGGAATAGTTGTGGGGGCAACCTTATATTTTCATGAGGCGGTTGTTATCAGGGAAGAGGTGGCTTTACCACTCGAATTTGAGACCTCGGCAGAGGTTTTAGCGCTTGAGGAACACGACCCTGCAACGGCTACGTATATTCGCGAATCGGTAAAATCGACCAAAACAACCATACCCTTTCTCAAAGGAAATGAGTTTGATTATGCTTCCATTTTGCGTTTTTTGGGCGAAAATTATGCTTTCTGGGCATTTCTGATTTTCATTCCGGTAGTAATTCTCATTATCACGGCGGTTTCGAACGGGGCCAATATTACCGATGGTCTCGATGGCCTGGCAACAGGCACATCGGCGATCATTGGGGTTACCCTGGGAGCATTGGCTTATGTTTCGGGCAACATTGTTTTTGCCGACTACCTCAACATTATGTATATACCCTACACAGGCGAACTGGTTGTATTCATAGCGGCCTTTGTGGGCGCCTGCATCGGGTTTTTATGGTACAACTCTTATCCTGCACAAGTGTTTATGGGCGATACGGGAAGTCTTGCTTTGGGCGGCATCATTGCCGTTTTTGCAATTTCCATACGGAAAGAGTTGCTCATTCCTGTGCTTTGCGGCATCTTTTTTATCGAGAATTTGTCGGTTGTTGCCCAGGTAACCTGGTTCAAGTTCACCAAAAAGCGCTTTGGGCAGGGCCGCCGATTGTTACTCATGGCTCCGTTGCACCATCATTTTCAGCTCAAAGGATACCATGAGGCTAAAATTGTCCAAAGGTTCTTTATCGTAGGAATCATTCTGGCTGTGTTTACTGTAATCACTTTGAAACTCAGATAGTATCATGAGCAAGCGGCTTGTCATATTGGGAGCGGGCGAAAGCGGTACCGGCACAGCTATTCTGGCATGCACCAAGGGGCTGGATGTGTTCGTATCTGACCTTCAACCCATCAAGCCACAATATAAGGCCGCTCTGGCAAAATACGGTATCCAAACGGAAGAAGGCCGGCATACGCAACACTTGATCATGAACGCTGACGAAGTGATGAAAAGCCCGGGAATACCCGACAACGTGCCTTTGGTAAAAGCACTGCGCGAAAAAGGGATTCCGGTAATTTCGGAAATTGAGTTTGCCGGCAGATACTGCAATGCCAAAACCGTTTGCATAACCGGCAGCAATGGCAAAACAACCACTACCTTGCTTACCGGCCACCTTTTGCAAAAAGCCGGGATGAATGTAGGTGTGGCTGGAAACGTTGGCACCAGCTTTGCCTGGCAACTTGCAGAAGAGCAACATGACGTTTATGTGCTCGAAATATCGTCGTTTCAGCTTGACGGAATGACCAACTTCAGGGCAGATGTTGCTGTTTTGCTCAACATTACCCCCGACCACCTCGACCGGTACGAAAACAATTTCGACAATTACCGGGCATCGAAGTTCCGTATCATGCAAAACCAAACCCCCGACCAATATTTTGTTTATTGTGCCGACGACCCCGTAATTACGGCCAATCTGCAAGAAAATGGCAAGGGACCAATTTTGATTCCTTTCAGCACGAAAAGAATTCTGAACGAAGGTGCATGGCTCGAAAATAATGAAAAGATGAAAATTAACATAAAATCAGAGGAAATCACAATGGATATCCTTGAACTCAGCCTAAAAGGCAGGCACAACATCTACAACAGCATGGCCGGAAGCATTGCAGCAAGATTGCTCGACATCCGCAAGGACGCCATCAGGGAAGGCCTGTGCGATTTTGTAAACGTCGAACACCGGCTCGAACCTGCAGGCTATGTCAGGGGAGTAGAATTCATCAACGATAGTAAAGCTACCAATGTGAACTCCTCCTGGTATGCACTCGAAACCATGACCAAGCCGGTAGTTTGGGTTGTAGGTGGGCAGGACAAGGGCAATGATTATTCGAGCCTGATGGAACTGGTACAGAAAAAAGTGAAAGCCATTGTCTGTCTTGGAAAAGACAACAGGGCTATCGTTAAGGCATTTGGCCAGAAGGTAGCCTCTATTTATGAAACCAGGTCGGCTGCCGATGCTGTAAAAGCAGCATATCTGGCTGCCAGTCCGGGCGACGTAGTTTTGCTTTCGCCAGCCTGCGCCAGCTTCGACCTGTTCGAAAATTTTGAAGACCGGGGCAATCAATTCAAAAAAGCCGTATTGAACCTGTAAACTCTTGCCAATGAACCGAATATTGGAAAAAATAAAAGGCGACAGGGCGATCTGGATGGTGGTGATATTTCTTTCTATCTTCTCCATGCTGGCCGTTTACAGTTCTACAGGAACCCTTGCCTACCGGTTTCGCTCGGGCAATACCGAATATTTTTTCATAAAGCATTTAATCTTAATGGCGCTGGGGCTGGTGCTCATGTTTCTGGCAAGCAGGATAAAATACACGTATTATTCGAGGATATCGCAACTGGCTGTGTGGATTGCGGTTCCACTTCTGGTGCTGACCCTGATTATGGGAACCGCCATACATGATGCGGCAAGGTGGCTTACCCTTCCCATAATCAATATAAGCTTCCAAAGCTCAGACCTGGCAAGGCTTGCCCTGATTATTTACGTAGCAAGGCTGCTTACCAAAAAGCAGGGCACCATAAAAGACTTTAAAGAGGCCTTCCTGCCTACACTCATTCCGATCCTGATAATTACGGGACTAATTTTGCCGGCAAACTTCTCTACAGCGGCTTTGCTTTTTACAACCTGCATCATATTGATGTTTATCGGCGGGGTAAGTTTCAGGCACATTATGGCGGTTTCAGGTATAGGCTTAGCAGCGCTGGCCTTATTTATAGTTCTGAAACTAAGTTTTTCGGAAGATGGTGGGAGGATATCTGTTTGGCAAAACCGCATTGAAAGCCATTTCAGCGACTCGGCCGATGCATATCAGGTTGAGCAGGCCAAAATTGCCATTGCTTCGGGCGGAGTTATCGGAAAACTGCCCGGAAATTCGACCCAGCGAAACTTTTTACCCATGGCATATTCTGACTTTATATATGCTATCATCATCGAGGAATATGGCTTAATTGGGGGATTCGTAATTCTGGTATTATACCTGACGCTCTTTTACCGGGGAATTCGAATAGCCCGCAACAGCCCGGGAACATTTGGCGCACTGCTGGCAGCAGGGCTTAGTTTTAGCCTGGTTTTTCAGGCTATGATCAACATGGCCGTTGCTGTAAACATACTGCCGGTAACCGGCCAGCAATTGCCATTGATAAGCATGGGAGGCACCTCCCTGTGGTTTACCAGCCTTTCGATAGGTATTATTTTGAGTGTGAGCCGTAAAATTGAAGAAAACGAACATTATGGTCAAGCGCAGACAACCACATGATCAGTTGAGGGTGATTATTGCGGGAGGAGGTACCGGAGGGCACGTGTTCCCTGCCATTGCTATTGCCAAAGCCATTAAAAAGAAGGTTTACAATGCCCGAATCCTCTTTGTTGGTGCTAAGGGGAAACTCGAAATGAGGAAAGTACCCGAAGCCGGTTTTCATATTATTGGGTTGAACATTGCCGGGCTGCAACGCAGGCTTACTTTGAAAAACTTTTTGGTGCCTTTCAAACTGTGCGACAGCATGATCCGCTCCAAAAACATAGTGAAGCGTTTTAAGCCAAACGTAGTCATAGGTGTAGGAGGATATGCGAGCGGACCGGTGGTAAAAGCTGCATCGAGCCAGGGGATACCAACACTTATTCAAGAGCAGAATTCCTATCCTGGAATAACCAACCGGATCCTCGGGCGTAAGGCCAACAAGATCTGCGTGGCTTATGAAGGCATGGAGCGGTATTTCGACAAATCCAGGCTCTTTCTTACCGGAAATCCGGTGAGACAGGACGTAGTAAACCTGGAAGGAAAAAAACAGGAAGCCTTGACATTTTTTGGTTTCTCAGAAAACAAATCGATACTCCTGGTTACGGGAGGAAGCCTGGGGGCGCTAACCATTAACCGGAGCCTGGCTTTGAATGCTGCGATGCTTGCACGGGAAGGAATCCAGGTTATTTGGCAAACCGGCAATGGTTTCTATGACCAGGCGTTGGATGCGGTTAAAGAGTATAAAGAACTCTTTTCGGTTCACCGGTTTATCGACCGTATGGACCTGGCTTATGCAGCAGCCGATCTGATCGTAAGTCGTTCGGGAGCCATTGCGGTTTCAGAGATTTGTGTCATTCAAAAACCTGCTATCCTTATACCATCGCCCAATGTGGCAGAAGATCATCAGACAAAAAACGCAATGGCCCTGGTAAATCAACAAGCTGCTGTTTTGATCAAGGATTCGGAGGCAGCAGATGTCCTCGGAAAGGAAGTCATCAGCCTGATAAAGGATGAGAATAAAATGTTTCGAATCAAGGAGAAGCTGGTAGGTCTGGCGCTTCGCGATTCGGCCGATGTGATAGCTGCTGAAGCATTGAGTTTAGTAAAACCGTAATACTATGGAATTAAATCGCATACAGAGCATTTTCTTCCTCGGAGCCGGGGGCATTGGCATGTCGGCTCTGGCAAGGTATTGCCTGGCAAAGGGAATGAAGGTACTGGGTTATGACAAGACTCCATCGCCCATAACTAAAGCCTTGCAAAATGAGGGCGCCAGCATCTTTTTTGACGACGACCCTTCCATGCTTACCGATGATATCGGCCTGGTAGTATATACTCCTGCTGTACCTGTAAGTACGGCGCTTTTCAAGGCCATAGTAAACAAAAACCTACCCATGGTAAAACGAGCCAAGATGCTCGGCCTTCTGACAAAGGACAAGAAAACAATCGCCATTGCGGGCACGCATGGAAAAACCACCATAAGCACCATGGTAGCCCATATTTTGAAATCCGCAGGCTTTAAAGCCACAGCCTTTTTAGGTGGGATTAGCACCAACTATGGTACCAATTACCTGGCCGACGAGCCCTCCGACTGGGTTGTGGTGGAAGCCGATGAATTCGACCGGTCCTTCCTGGAACTTGAACCGGATATAGCTCTGATTACTGCAATAGATGCCGATCATCTCGACATCTATGGTAATGAGGAGGCATTGAGAAGCAGTTTCAGGGAATTTGCCGCCCGCATTAAGCCAGGTGGGATATTAATAAAAAAACGTGGCCTGGAAATTACCCCTTCATCCAATGTAAAAACCCTGCAGTATCATTTGCATGAACCGGCTGATGTTTATTCTAAGGGCATTGAAGTAAAAAATGGCGCTTTCCATGCGGGTATTGGAGGGCTTCTGAAATGTCAGCAATTTTCGTTTGGATTGCCAGGCAGACACAACATCGAAAACGCACTTGGCGCTGCTTTGGTGGCTGATTTAGTAGGTGTTGACGAAAACACCATTGCCCTGTCCCTGAGTTCCTTTTTGGGTGTAAAACGCCGGTTCGAACAATGCTATGAAGGGAACGGCTGGGTAGTAATTGATGACTATGCACATCATCCCGAAGAAATTAGGGTAAGCATCGAGGCTACCAGGGAATTGCATCCTGGCAAAGAGCTGACGGTTGTTTTTCAACCCCATCTGTTTTCGCGTACACGCGACCTGGCCGAAGGATTTGCAGCAAGTCTTGGGATGGCCGATCGTTTGTTGTTGCTCGATATTTATCCGGCCAGAGAGTTGCCCATTGAGGGCATCACATCCAAATGGCTTTTGGATAAGATATACCTTAAAGAAAAACACTTGTTGAGGAAGGAAGACCTTCCCCGTGCAATTGCCACCCTAAAGCCGGGCGCATTGCTCATCATGGGAGCCGGCGACATCGACAGGGTTGTAGGCGGATTGGTTGAAACCCTAAAAAAAACCGGGCAATGATCGTAAAGGTGTTAAAAATATTGCTGCTGCTTGCAATGCCTGCCGGAGCATTCGTGCTTCTGAGTTTTGCTTCGGAGGAAAACAGACACCATGAAGCGGGACATTTGAATGTGTATGTTGACCAAGAGCAGGATTTGTATTTTATGACGCCCGAAATCGTTAAGAGCGAAGTGCTAAAAGCCTATCCTGACATCATTGGCAACCCGGTTGGGGATGGCGATTTGCGGCAAATTGAGGCCATCGTTGGCGCCAACCCCTTTGTTGAACGCGCACATGTTTTCAGGCAAATCGACGGCAATATCCAAATAAGGGTTTCACAGCGGCAGCCCCTGATAAGGGTCGTTACGGCTCAGAACCGGAGCTATTATATCGACGTTAACGGCCGGTTAATGCCCTTGAGCAGATTTTTTACGGCTCGTGTGATGGTTGCAACAGGTCATATTCATGTTGGGTATTCCCCATTGGTTGACTTGCTTACCCCAAAACCAATTGAGGAGATACCAATCAATGAATTGCGGTTGCGCGATTTATTTGTTTTGGCTACCTACATGGAGCGCGATCCTTTTTTAAACGCATTTTTTGATCACATTTATGTAACCCCTGACGGACAATTTGAGCTTACGCCAAAAAATGGGGCCCATATTGTGGAATTTGGGGGCATCGAAAATATGGAGGAAAAGTTTCAAAAACTTCTAACATTTTACCAAAATGGACTGACACGGACTGGTTGGGGACAATACAGCCGTATCAGTGTTAAATTCAGGAATCAGGTTGTTTGTTCAAAATAATTTTTGTTATGACTCAGTCAGAAATAGTTTGCGGATTGGATATAGGTTCAACAAAAATCGCATGTATTGTTGGACGGAAAAACGAATACGGGAAAATAGAGATCCTTGGCATTGGCCGAACTGATTCCTTAGGGGTGAACCGGGGTGTTGTGGAAAACATTCAGCAAACCATTGATTCGATCCAACGGGCGGTTGCTTTGGCAAGCCAGAATTCCGGGGTCAACATTCATACGGTACATGTAGGTGTTGCTGGCCAACATATTAAATGCTCGCATCAAAGAGGAAGCGTAATGCGCACCTCTCGCGAGCAGGAGATTACCGCCGAGGATGTCAAAAAACTTACGGCAAGCATGTACCAATTGGTATTGAATCCGGGCGAGGAAATCATACACGTGATACCCCAGGAATACATTATTGACAATTTTCAGCCAACCCTTAAGCCTGTAGGGATGGATGGGATTCGTCTGGAAGCCAATTTTCAAATTATCACAGGACAGGTTTCGGCAATCAAAAACATTGAGCGATGTGTAAACAAGGCCGGCCTGGAGATCTCCGACGTGATCCTTGAACCCTTGGCTTCGGCCGAAGCGGTGCTTAGCCCTGAAGAAAAGGAAGAAGGGGTTGCCTTGGTTGACATAGGTGGAGGAACAACAGATATAGCCATTTTTAAGGATCACATCATAAGACACACGGCGGTGATTCCAATGGGCGGAAACGTGATTACCGAGGATATAAAGGAGGGATGCTCCATCATAAGACACCAGGCCGAAGAACTCAAGAAGCGTTTTGGTTCAGCACTGGCAAGCGAAAACAAGCTGGAAGAGGTGGTTTCCATTCCGGGAATTAAAGGCCGGCCGGCAAAGGAAATATCATTGCAAAACCTTGCCCGTATAATTCAGGCACGCATGGAAGAAATTATTGAACAAGTGGAGGTAGAACTGTTGCGCTCAGGTTATGGAAAAAGGCTCAACACTGGGCTGGTGCTGACAGGGGGAGGAAGCCAGCTGCGGCATTTAGCCCAGTTGGCCGAATTCAAAACAGGACTGCTTACCCGAATAGGATATCCCAACGAGCATCTTGCAAAATCACTTTCGGCCGAAACTGGAAGTCCTATGCATGCCACCGGTATCGGAATGGTTATAAAGGGACTCAATGACGACAGGCCAAAGGGTCGGAAAGACCAAAAACTCCGGGAGGGAAAGAACCTCAAAAACATATTTCAGCAATGGTTTACCAATGGAGTAAATTTTTTGGAGAGAGATCAGCAGGATTAAACATAATTTGTTAAAAACCGGGCGATTAATTGTTAATAACAATTTTTTGCCGGACACTGTAAAACATTCATAATACTTACCTTCAAACCAAATTTTATGAGCAACAAAATGATAAAATTTGACCTTCCCAAAAATCAATCTTCGATAATTAAGGTTCTGGGAGTAGGTGGCGGAGGCAGCAATGCCGTAAACAATATGTTCAGGCAAGGTATTGAAGGAGTTGACTTTGTTGTGTGCAACACCGACAGCCAGGCGCTCGAATTAAGCCCTGTACCCAATAAAATACAACTGGGCGTAACACTCACCGAAGGACGTGGAGCCGGCAACGATCCTGAGATTGGCAAAAAAGCAGCCATAGAGGATCTGGAACGCATACGCGAGATGCTCGAAAAAAACACCAGGATGCTTTTCATCACTGCTGGTATGGGCGGTGGTACCGGCACAGGTGCAGCACCAATAATCTCGAAGCTGGCAAGGGAAATGGGGATACTTACCGTTGCAATTGTTACGCAACCCTTTTCGTTCGAAGGCAATAAAAGAATACAGCAAGCCAAGGAAGGCGTTGTAAAATTAAAGGAACATGTTGATACGTTATTGACCATTTCAAATGACCGCATTCTTGAGCTTTACGGAAAACTTTCTATCAACAAGTCATTTGCCATTGCGGATAATGTTTTAACCAATGCAGCAAAGGGTATTGCCGAGATTATTACCATTCCGGGTATTGTGAATGTGGATTTTGCAGATGTTCGGACAGTTTTGACCAACAGCGGCCTGGCAATTATGGGAACAGGTGTTGCAGAAGGTGAAAACCGTGCCATAAGAGCAGTAGAAATGGCCATAACCTCACCATTGCTCAACGATAACAATATCAGGGGAGCCAAAAATGTATTGCTGAACGTAACCTATGGCGCCGAGGAGGTCCTAAGCGATGAGATAACCACCATTACAGACTACATTCAAAAAGAAGCCGGAAACTCGGCCGAGGTAATCTGGGGTATGTGTTATAATGAGCATATCGGAAACAATATCAACATTACTTTACTTGCAACGGGTTTTGCAGGCAATCAAGTGAATCTTATCGAGGAACAGCCAAAGGTTGTTGTTCGACCGCTTGAGAAGACCCATGCCATTGAGAGCCCCATTGGCCAATCCAGGGTTGAGGAAGACGATCTCAGGGACATGAAAATTATTACAAAAAAAAGCCTTCCTGAAAAGAATCAGGATTACGAAGGGAGTGCTTATACTTTCGACTTTCCGATGCACGAAGATCATCAGGGAGGCCAGGAAAGCCGCGTAAAAAGTAAAAATCCAGGAACCCTGGTTACTGGCAAAAGCAGCCAACCCTTGCCGGAAGTAACTCCAGTTTCGGAAGAGGAACTTTTGCACAAGATGCGCGAGCGCGAACAACGGCTTAAAGACTTAAGTTTGAGGCTTAAAACAAACGAAGGTCTAAAAAGTCTCGAAGATGAACCGGCTTTCAGGCGCCGCAATGTTCAATTAAGTAACCTTCCACACAGCTCCGATTCACAGGTATCGCGATATACCCTGAATGAAGGTAAAGAGCGTGATGTTCAAATAAAATCGAATAACTCGTTCCTGCACGATAATGTCGATTAAATTCCTGATGGATTTAGGTGATTTCATGCAATTTTAAGGATAGTTGGGTACTACTCAACTATTCTTTTTAAATTTGCATTCCATATTGTGCAAATCACAACATGGTTAAAAAAACTGGCGGGTTTGATTCGTCGAATCTTAGAATCAATCCTTCAGTAGTGAACCTAACCCAACAGCACCAATGAAATCAAAAGCCCTTTTTTTAGCCCGTGTCGGATTGTTTGTGATCCTGCCCGCAATGTTTTTTGCCATAGCCTGCGGTACTGACGACCCCGAGCGGCAGGCAGCAAAAGACCGGGAGAAGATTTTGGAATACATTCTTCAAAACAACCTCAATGCCATCGAATTGCCTTCCGGGGTTTTTTACGTTATTGAGCGTGAAGGTCGTGGGCCGTTTCCGACCGATTCCTCGGAAGTAGTCCTTACCTATACCGGAACTCTGCTCGACGGAACTCAGTTTGACTTTGGGGCTCAAAGGACCATGTTTTTACCAAATTCTATTCCCGGCTTCAGGCAAGGTGTTCCTAAGTTCAACAGAGGTGCCAAAGGAATTATCCTGGTACCCTCGGGTTTGGGTTATGGTCCATCAGGAAGTTTTACGATACCCCCAAACTCTGTCTTGATTTTTCGCGTCGAAATCATAGACTGGCGCTAATATCATTTTACCTTTTTTTGTAAAATCTGGTAAACAATTTTTATTTTTGCAGCCAAATCAATTCAAATAATGGCAAGCATCAAAAATCTGAAAAAAGACATCAATTACCTCATCGATGAAGTAATCGGCACCTGCCTCATTCATCAATATACCCAGCAGGACAAAACGGAGCAACTGAACCAGATCATTGATGAAATGATCGAATACAGGGAGTCCATGTTGAACAGGGTGAACAACCCCGATGTGAAAGACAATGGCCAGAGTCTTCGTAACTATTACAGGTCTTTGTTCGATGAGTTGCTGGAGAAAGTGAATGGTGCCTTTGACCAATTAAACAAATTGACCGGATAAGGGTTTTATTTGCTGGGTTAGTCAAGGGCGCCCCTGGCGCCTTTTTTTTTCAAACAATGTGTGGTCGATATTCAATTACCAAGCCTGCCGCAGAAATCGCTGATTACTTTGGTGTAGAATCTCAGGCCGGATTCCACGCCCCCAGGTATAATGCAGCCCCAACTCTTGATCTGCCAACTATTGGCATGGACAATGCAAAATCCCTGCAATTGTTCAGATGGGGTATGACACTTGCCTGGAAGCCTTCAGATAGTGGAAGTCAATTGATTATTAATGCAAGAATTGAAACTGTTTCCGAAAAAAAAACCTTCAGTAACCTGATACAGCACAGCAGATGCCTGATACCGGCCGACGGCTTTTTTGAATGGGAGAAATCAGGAAAAAACAAACAGCCCCGGAGGTTCATGCTGGAAGGTGAAAGCCTTTTTGCCTTTGCCGGAATCTATGAGAAAAAAGCCTTACCCAACGGACAAACCATCGGTTTCTTCTGCATTTTAACCACCGAAGCCAACTCTTTAATTAAACCATTTCACGATAGGATGCCGGTAATACTCGACAAAAGCAAGGCGGAAAAATGGCTTAGCTTTGAGAGCCCTACCAATCTTGAGGATTTTTATACCCCATACCCTTCCGACAAAATGAGCAGCTACAAGGTTTCGCCTTTATTGAATAACGCCAGGATAAATTCTCCAGACCTTATTTTACCCTGGATTGACCCTGTTTTGAAACTTTTTTAACACCCGCATCGTTTTCTTTAATGCAGAGGACAATCCGCGCCATTAAAGGGCATGTTCCTGAACCATAAACAATGGTAATAACATCACAGGCCAGGCGGTTAACCATCTTAGTCTTTACTATTCAAACTCATGAAAAAAACATCAGCCAGGCAGGGAAGCAACCTGCGCACAGGTTCAAGGGAAAAGCCTGACAAACCCAAATCCGCTAAAACTACCCGGCGTGATACTCCATTAACTGAAAAACCCCGTGGGAAAAAACCCTCGGAAGTAAAACCACGTAGAGACGACTCCAAACCTACATCGGGCAGAACCAAGGCTCCTTTTTCCGACAAAAGAGATTCGCCCGGCCGTCCCTTTCCCAAAAAAAGTGGAGCCCCAGGTAGCGAACCATTCCGTAAAGAACCTTCGAAAAGAAGAACGCCAAATGCTTCTCCTGAAAGATTCAGCGATAAGGACACACCGCGCAGGAGCAAACCTGCTTTTGATAAATCAAAACCGTATAGCCGACCTGCCGCAAGCCGGCCGCGACCACCAAGAAGATCCGAAGATCAGGGCATCAGACTTAATAAATACATTGCCAATGCAGGAATATGTTCGCGACGCGAAGCCGACACCCTGATTCAAAACGGTGCCATATCTGTAAACGGACAGATTATTACGCAGATGGGATACAGGGTTAATCCGGGCGATTCGGTTTTGTTTGGCGACCAGAGGCTGATTAACGAACAAAAAGTTTATGTTTTGCTGAATAAGCCAAAGGATTACATCACCACCTCGGATGATCCCCAGAGCCGCAAAACGGTAATGGACCTGGTTCGGAATGCTTGCCGCGAAAGGGTTTTTCCGGTAGGCCGCCTCGACCGTAATACTACCGGTTTGCTGCTATTTACCAACGATGGCGATCTGGCCAAAAAACTTACCCACCCGAAGCACCGGGTCAGGAAAATTTACCATGCCGAGCTCGACAAACCCCTTACCAAAGCGGATATGGATCAGATTGCCCGTGGCATAAAACTTGATGACGATAGTTTCGTGAAACCCGACGATATTGCATATGTCGAAAAATCGGATTCGAAAAAAGAAGTTGGCATTGATATCCACTCCGGACAAAACCGGGTTGTAAGACGCATTTTCGAACAGTTGGGCTACAAAGTTACCAGGCTCGACAGGGTAGTATTCGCAGGTTTGACAAAAAAAGACCTTCCCCGGGGAAAATGGCGCTTCCTCACCGAGAAGGAAGTAAGTTTTCTGAAAATGCTTGGATAACACCCAACTACAATGCTTTTTGCTGACAAGATTAATTACCGGCTGGTTCTCAAATTTCTGAAACACACCATCATATCGGGGTTAATTTTTATATTTTCCGCGGTTGTATTACTGGGCATTGCAGCCTATGTTTTTCAGGAACGGATCGAAAAGTTGTTTGTCGACACCATCAACAGTCACCTCGAAACTGAGGTAGCGGTTGAAAATATTAAGCTCGACCTTATCAGGCATTTCCCCATGGCTTCGGTAACCTTTACAGGCGTAAGCGCCGGAGGGACCGACTCCCTGTCAATGAACACACCATTGCTAAAAGCCGAACAGATCCATTTCAAATTCAGTTTGTGGAATCTGGTGATTGGCAATTACACCATCAGGGAGATTCGTTTGGAGCATGCCAGCCTGAATATGCAAAGGTTTCAGGATGGCAGCACCAATTTTCATGTATGGGCGCCCGATACACTCCCGGCCGGCAATCCGTTTGAATTCAATATTACCAGGGTAGTCTTGAATCAGGTTCAATTTGTTTATAAAGATTACCTGACATACCACCTTATCGACCTTGACATAAGCAAAGCCAGAATGCGAGGTCAATTCCGGCAAATGAATTACCTATTAGAGGCAGATGGTCGTTTTGATGCCAATATGATAATGCTCGATTCGGCGGTGTTTGTACGCAAACGCCCTGTCGAAATCGACATGGCACTTCAAGTGCTCAACAACCGCGAGTTTCAGTTTCAAAAAGGTCACATCCGGCTCAACGATAACCAGTTTGTGGTAACCGGGGCCATCACCCAGCAGGACGACGGCATTATGTTCGCTACCCGCGTGCAGGGCGATCAATTACAGCTCGGTCGCCTGCTCAACGACCTGCCCGAAAATTTTAAAAAATACGTGGAGGGCTATCGTACAAGAGGCTTGCTGCAAATCGGGGTCGATATTGCTGGATTACTAAACCGTAACGAAAACCCCACAGTTAAAGCGTCATTTCAATTATCGAACGCCGAACTTCATCATCGGAATACAGGGCTGAGGCTCGGTGATCTGCAGTTCAAAGGAACCTTCGACAACGGAGCTTCAGCAAATATATCTACTGCCACGTTGTCGTTGACCGATTTTCACACCACGATAAACAACGGGGTTTTAAGGGGCGATTTCTCCATTTTTAATTTCCTGAAGCCCAGGTTTCGTTTCAACATGTATGCCGATGCCGACGCAGGCGACCTGGTAAATCTCCTCAGGATAACAACCATCGAAGGGGCAGCAGGCAGAATAACCATGGACCTGGATTTCCAGGGAGGCATGAGCGAAAGAAACCGCATTACCGGCCAGGATTTACTTGCTGCCCGGGCTAGCGGCACATTGAGCCATCAGAATGTCTCGTTCGGCATTAAAGGAAAACCTTTGCCATTTACCCAACTGAACGGCAACTTCAGGTTCAGCAACAACGATTTGATGATTGAATCATTTAGCGGAATGGCCGGCACCAGTGATTTCAAGGTTGAAGGATTTTTCAGAAATGTACTTCCCTACTTGTTTCTTGAAGGTGAACCCATTCAGGTAATGGCAAGCCTCAGAAGCAACAACCTGCATTTCGATGAGTTGCTCAAACAAAGCATAACCGGAGCCGATACTACTTACCAGTTGCGTTTTTCGGATAGAATCGGATTTAATTTAAATGTAAACGTGGGGCACCTCACCTTCAGAAGGTTTGAAGCCAACAACGTCAGGGGCAACGCAAGCCTTCAAAACAAACGATTTTTTGCCGAGAACCTGCATTTCAATGCTATGGACGGGCAGGTAAAGGCAAGCGGTTTTATTGACGGAACCCGACAGGATTTTCTCAAAGTGGGAAGCCAGGCCGAAATTAACGGGGTTGACATAAATAAACTCTTTTATCAACTGGGCAATTTTGGTCAAACAGGGCTTACCGACAAGAATATTTTTGGAAAAATAACGTCCAACCTGCACTTCAGCGGCCGTTGGTCGCCTACCCTGCAAGTTGACCCTGAAAGCATCGAAACAACTGCCAACATACGCATAGAGGAAGGCGCCCTGGTAAACTACGAGCCAATGGTAGCCTTGTCGAGGTTTCTTCGTTTGGACGATTATAACCAGGTAACTTTTTCGACCCTTCAAAACCAGATCAGGATAAAAAACCGCACGGTAATAATTCCTGACATGGAAATAAACTCCAGCGCCCTGAACCTGAAGCTAACAGGACAGCACCGCTTCGACAACCAAATCGACTACCGGGTGCAATTACTCCTTCGGGAGGTCTTGGGCAATAATAACAGGCCAAGGCGCAACACACAGGAGCAATTCGGCACCGTGATCGACGATGGGTTATGGCGCACCAAATTGTTTCTGAAGATTACCGGATCGGCCGATAATCCTACGTTTGCCTATGATACAGAGGGTGTAAGGGAAAAAATACGCGATGACCTGCGTCGGGAGCGCGAAACCCTGCGCGAGGTGCTCAGGAAAGAATTCGGAACTAGTCAAAGCCAGCCAGGGCAACCCCAAGCCGTTGAACCGCAACAGGAAACCAGGCCGGCCGAAAGGCGCCGCCGCCCGCGCGAAAATACCGGATTCACCATCGAATGGGAAGAAACCGACCCCAGGCCTTAATCCGAAAAACGATGATTGTCTTTCCAAATGCCAAAATCAACGTAGGCCTGAACGTTATCCGCAAACGCTCCGACGGGTACCACGATATTGAATCGCTAATGATGCCGATACAGTTGTGCGATGTTTTGGAAATCATCCCTTCACCAGATGGTCAGTTCCGGTTTTTCAAAAGCGGCCTGACGCTGCCCGACGACGGTAAGCCCAACCTCTGCGAGCGGGCATGGCAACTGCTCCGGGATCAATACGGTATCGGGCCGGTACATGTATTCCTGCACAAAGTAATACCGGCCGGTTCTGGACTTGGTGGTGGAAGCTCTGATGCTGCATTCACACTCAAAGCGTTAGACCAACTCTGCAACCTGAAATTGCCCATTGGTACCCTGGTTGATCTGGCTTCCAGGCTGGGCAGCGACTGCCCTTTTTTCATCGAAAACCAGCCCACGATGGTAAGCGGCCGGGGCGAAATAATGGAGCAGTTCCAGCCTCAGATTGAAGGCCTGCACCTGTTGCTCATTGTGCCCGATGTGCATGTTAGCACGGCATTTGCCTATTCGAAAGTTGTACCAGATAAACCACAAAAGCCACTACTCGAAATCTTGAAGGAACCCTTTGCAAGCTGGCAAAACCACCTGAGAAACGATTTTGAGGGAGCGGTGTTCCCTGAGTTCCCAAAACTTCAGGAAATAAAAAATCACCTGCTGCATTCGGGTGCAGTATATGCTTCAATGAGCGGAAGCGGCTCTGCCGTTTATGGCCTGTTCGAAAAACCGGCGTCGGAACAAGTGCATCAGCATTTTGCTGATTGCTTTGTTTGGAAAGAACAACTTCAGGTCAGGGGTTAACCCAATTAAAACTAATTTTTATCTTTGTCGGCGGCGGTTTCTCGCCGCCATTATCATTTTATGCCCAAAGACTTACAATTGACCTCAACATAATAACGAAATCTATCCGGATATGAGAAATTTAATTCTTGCTGTTCGCCGTGGCGCCTCGCGGGCTTTCTCAAAATCGCTCGATTTTATAGAATTTGTCGGCAACAAGCTCCCCCACCCTGCCACTTTATTTTTGCTCTTAGCAGTACTGGTGATGGTTGTTTCATGGATTGCCTCTCAATTTGGAGTGCAAGCCAATCATCCTGTTGACGATCGGCTTATCACGGTCAATAACCTGATAAGCGGTGATGGATTCCGCTGGATTTACACCAATATTCTGGACAATTTCCTTCGTTTTCCACCTTTGGGGTACGTGCTTGTAGTAATGATAGGGATCGGGGTTGCCGAAGGTTCGGGCCTGATGACGGTTCTGATCCGATCGCTGGTATTAAGCTCCCCACCGCGCCTGGTTACCACTGCCATACTTATTGCAGGTATCGTATCCACCCTGGCCATTGAAGCCGGCTATGTAGTGCTGATACCTCTTTCGGCCATGATCTTTCATGCCTTGGGTCGGCATCCCATGGCCGGCCTTGCCGCAGCATTCTGTGGGGTGAGCGGGGGGTTCTCAGCCACTTTTTTTATCAGTTCCATTGATACCATTCTTGCTGGAATAAGCGAATCGGCAGCACAAATGATCATTCCGGAATTGGTGCTGACCCCGGCAGTCAATTTTTATTTCATGTTTGTTTCGAGTTTCGTGGTGATTGCAGTGGGAGTTTTTGTAACCGAACGAATTGTTGAACCCCGCTTAGGACCCTACACCGGAAATGCCGAACGTCTTCCCATCAATCAGCTTACACCTGTCGAGAAGAAAGGTCTTCGCTGGGCCGGATACGGGCTGCTTGGCCTGATGGCCTTGTTAGCGCTTACGGTTGTACCCGAATGGGGAATATTCCGCAACCCCGAAACCGGCGATGTTCTCGACTCGCCTTTCTTCGGCGGCATCATCATCGGTATTCTGCTCATGTTCCTGATACCCGGACTACTCTACGGAATGGTGGTTGGAACCATAAAAAACGACAAGCATGTGGTGAAACACATGACCCAAACCATGTCGGGCATGGCAGGCTATATTGTGCTGGTGTTCTTCGCGGCGCAGTTTGTTTATTTTTTCAACTACAGCAACCTGGGGATCATCTTTGCCATAAATGGCGCTTACGCCCTTCAGAGCGTTGGTTTCACAGGGATTGCACTGATCGTGTCGTTCGTGGCCTTGTCGGGCTTCACCAACCTGTTTATGGGCAGCGCCTCGGCCAAATGGGCCATCATGGCACCGGTGTTTGTGCCCATGTTTATGCTGCTCGACCCTGCATACCACCCGGCGCTCACACAGGCAGCATTCCGCGTAGGCGACTCGGTTACAAACCTCATCACACCCATGATGAGCTATTTTGCGCTCATCGTTACCTTCGCCCAGAAATATGACGAGAAATACGGCATCGGAACCATCATCTCCACCATGCTCCCCTACTCCATACTGTTGTTCATTGCATGGACAACCCTACTGATGGTATGGATGTGGTTAGGGTTGCCTTTAGGCCCCGGTGGTCCGATCTTTATGAACTAATACGGAAAATCCTCAGTGAGAAACCGCCCTTCGCAACCGGAGGGCGGTTTTATTTTGCGGCAGGCTACATGCGCTCCGGTACGTCTATACCCAGCAAATACATCGACTTTCTGATCACCCGCGCAACCATCTCTGCCAGCTTGATGCGGAAATTGCTCAACTCCCTGTCGGGCTCATTCAGCACGCTGTGCTCATGGTAAAACTGGTTGAACTCCCTGGCCAGTTCATAGGCATAATTGGCTATCAGCGCCGGGCTTAGCTCTTCGGCAGCGGTTTCCACAACTTCGGGAAACACGTAGAGCCTGCGCAGCAGGTTGCGCTCCCGGATATTTATTTTTTCGGGTGATATGTTCAGGCTGATGCCCTCTACAAGCTCCTCACCGGCCATGCGCAGAATAGAGCGGATACGGGCATGGGTGTATTGGATGAATGGCCCGGTA
>DATIKH010000054.1:0-13486 GCA_035477775.1 Bacteroidales bacterium
TGGGCTATGAATGGGCAATGGATGATTGGTGTTTAAAACATTGAGGCTGGCAATTACCCCAAACTCGAGGTGCAATGCGGGCAGCGGGTGGCTTTGATGCTTACCTGCGAAATGCAGTGGGGGCACTCTTTGGTAGTAACCTCGGCAACAGGCTCGGCCACTTTCTTTTTTTGAAGCAGGTCGTTCATCTTTTTCACTACCAAAAAGATAACCAGGGCAATGATCACAAAGTCGATTACGGCATTGATAAACAGACCGTAGTTGATTGTGGGCGCTCCAGCGGCGGTGGCTTCGGCCAGGCTGGCAAAGGGGGTAGGCCCGAGGTTGATGTAAAGATTGCTGAAATCGACTCCGCCCAGGAGCAGCCCAACCGGGGGCATTACCACATCGGTAACCAGCGATGACACAATACGGCCAAAAGCCGCCCCGATGATAATACCGATTGCCAGGTCGAGCACATTGCCCCTCATGGCAAATTCTTTGAACTCGTTAACAAAGCCTTTCATAATTCAAACAATTTAAGTGAATGCAAATGATTTTTTAATAAGCCAAATGCTGATTTTATTCAGGTAAATGTAGTAAAATTGTTTATTACCTCCGAATTCCGCTTCGGGTGTTGTATGGACTCCACCAGTTGAAATTTCTGTAAGAGAGCGTTAGCTTTTATTACTTTGGCAGACTAATCCCTAATTTCAATCCAAAATTTGCATTGAAGAAATTATTAATTCCGCTGATTGGTTTACTGGCGTTTGCTTGTAAGCCTGCACCACCCATGTGGGGCGATGCCGAGGCTCCCACTGCAGAACGTATTCTGCATGAGCATATTTTGAATGGCGCCAACTGCCGCACTACAGGAAGAACTGTTTGCCGAGATGCAGGGCAGGATCAATCAGGACGCCCAGTCGGCCCCGGTGTATTCCAACGGCTACTACTACACCCGGTTCGATATTAGCAGCGAGTACCCGGTTTTTTACAGGCGCAAAGGAATTTCCCCGGCATTAATAAAAGTTTTTATTTGATGAAGCCGGGGAAACGGATTTCGAACGATTCGCAACAAGCAGGCGTTATGGTTCATCAGAACGCTTTAAGGGCAATGCCAAACCTATATGGACTCATGATATGGTTTTCTACGTCCCATGTCCATCCCGTGTAAAAGAGATTATCGAATTTTGCATACATTACGGGTGAGGCCATATCAACAAACAAGGTGAAGGCAGCTAAATCTCCTCCCGAAGGATTCTTCAGGATAAAGTCAATCCCGAGTTGATAGGTAAGTCCAAACTTACCGGCTTTCACATGACCATATGAATTTTCTCTATCTTTGTCAAGGAAAGCTATAGTAGTTGAGAAAAACCCTGGGGCTAATCCTGCCCAAGCCTTCATGTTTTTTATAGGATAGATGTACCGCAGGGTACCTCTCATTGAGACTACATCACTAAAATATTTGTAGTCGTTATTAAAGGGTTGTGGGGTATAATTACTTCCCCAGTTCATATATGGCCACCAACCTTGTGATCGTTGCCCTGCCTTTGCAATAGTTACATCCTTTCGTGCGACTTCACCAAGAAATCCAATTTCGATGCGCTCTCCAAAAGGTTTTATTATACCAAAACCAAAGAACCAGCCGTCGCCCATAATATTTGTACCGCTGTATGTTTGGGTAGGATCGCTATCGGGTATAAGCGGTGCCGATACCCAAGAAGGCGCCTGGAGTCCGGCAGCAACAAAATAGTATGCCTTTTTGGATTCCGGTTTAGTGACAGGTTCCTGTTCAGGCCCTATTCCCGTCATTTGTGCCGACACAATCCCACCAACAGTAAAAACAAGAAAGAAAACCACGATGCGTTTCATAAAAAATAATTTTGAAAAATTTAAAAAAAGAGATAAATTGTTTGAACCTGAATTATTTAGGTCTTTGAAAAAAAAGTTGACCTATTCCTGCCAAATTACATTAACTCCGCAGTTTGAACAATTTGAATGTAATTTAGCCGTGATGGACGTATTGACTTCCTATCTGAAATCCAGGTTAAGTGAAGGCACCTCTTCCATATCCTTCCGTGGTTGAAATCATTTTACTATTCGAATTGCGAGTACAATGCGGGCAGTTTACTGCCATAATGAGAATTTGCGAAATGCAGAAAGGGTCCACTTTGGTGGAAGGGGATGGAGCTTTCTCTCCTTTTGCCCTTTTCTGAAGCAGGTCATTCATTTTTTTAACAACCAAAAAAATGCCATAATCCTGCAATTCTAAGTTTAGACAAACAATAGAATTACCATTACAATACGGCTATAAATTTAGGTTAAAAATTTAATTATAACATTTTTTATGATTTTTTTTTTGCTTTTTTCATAAAATGAAGTTCTTGAAAAATGTGGAAAGGCTTTTTGTTAATTTTGAAAGTCAAAAATTTCTTAATTAAAACCAATTTTCGATAATGAAACCTTTAATCATTATTTCTGGTTTACTAATTACCTTGTTTTTTGGTTGCAGGCCTCCGGCTCCCACTTGGGGAGATGCGGAAGCTCCTGTTGCCGAACGTATTTTGCATGAGCATATACTTCACGGCGACACCAGGCCTGATTTCTATTTCTGGATGCGCGACAGGGAGAATCCTGCCGTGATTGACTACCTCGAAGCCGAAAATGCTTACTTAGAGGCCAGGATGGCGCCTACTGCCGCACTGCAGGAAGAATTGTTTGCCGAGATGCAGGGCCGGATCAAGCAGGATGCCCAGTCGGCCCCGGTGTATTCCAACGGCTACTACTACTACACCCGGTTCGATATCGGCAGCGAGTACCCGGTTTATTACCGGCGCAAAGGAAGCATGGATGCCCCGGAGGAGATTTTGCTCAACGAAAACGAGATGGCAGCCTCGCACCCCTATTTCAATCTGGGTAGTTTTGATGTGAGCATGGACAACCGCATGGTGGCTTTCAGCGTTGATACCGTGGGCCGCAGGCAGTTCACCATCAAGTTAAAAAACCTCGAAACCGGAGAAATTACCCGCACTGGTATTGCCAATGCTGCCGGAAATATGGTTTGGGCCGCCGACAACGCAACCTTGTTTTTCGGCACCGTCGATCCGAAAACACTGCGCTTCGACCGCATCATGCGATACAACATTCTCAACCGCAAGGCACCTGTACAGGTTTACTACGAGGCCGACGAAACCTTTTACCACATGGGCGTATCGCGCACCAAGGACGACCGCTACATTGCAATCACAATAAACAGCACGCTCAGCAACGAGACCTGGTTATTGCCCTCCGATCAGCCCATGGGCCGTTTCAGGGTGTTCCAGCCCCGCACGCCCGATATGTTGTATGAAGTCTATCCGCTTGGCGACAAGTTCTATGTGCTTACCAACTACCAGGCACAGAATTTCCGCCTGATGCAAACCCCGGCCAATGCCACTGCAATGGCCAACTGGACAGAAGTAATTGCCCACCGCCCCGAAGTGTTGCTCGAAGGCATCGAGGTGTTCAACGATTACCTGGTGCTTCAGGAGCGGAGCAATGCCCTGAGGCAACTCAGGATCAGGCATCTGCCCACGGGCGACGAACACTTTGTTCCTTTCGAGGAAGAGGCATATACGGCAAGCATTGGAGCCAATAATGAAATGACTTCGAATGTATTACGCTTCAGCTATACTTCGCTTACCACGCCCATGAGCCAGTATGATTACAACATGACCAAGCGCGAAAAAACCCTGGTACTACAGCAGACTGTGCTAGGCGGTTTTGATCCGGGCAACTACGAAACCCGCCGCCATTTCATCACGGCCAGAGATGGTACCCGGGTGCCGGTTACCCTGGTGTATCGCAAAGGGATGGAGAAAAACGGACAGAATCCAATGCTTCTCCACGGGTACGGCTCCTATGGCGCCTCCCTCGATCCCCGTTTCAATTCAAATATCGTAAGCCTGCTCGATCGTGGATTCATCTTTGCCCTAGCCCACATCAGGGGCGGGCAGGATATGGGGCGGCATTGGTATTTGGATGGCAAGCTGCTGAATAAAAGAAATACCTTTTACGATTTTATTGATATTGCAGACTACCTGGTTGCCGAAAATTACACCAACTCCAACCTGCTTTTTGCCAGTGGTGGAAGTGCCGGCGGCCTGCTGATGGGCGCTGTAATCAATATGCGTCCCGAATTGTTCAGAGGAGTTATTGCAGCAGTGCCATTTGTCGATGTTGTTACCACCATGCTCGACGCAACCATTCCACTCACCACGGCCGAGTACGATGAGTGGGGCAATCCCAACTACAAGGAGTATTACGAGTATATGCTTTCATACTCGCCCTACGACAATGTTACAGCCCAAGCCTATCCCAACCTTTTGGTAACCTCCGGCCTGCACGATGCGGCAGTGCAGTTCTGGGAGCCTACCAAGTGGGTGGCCAAGCTAAGGCATTACAACACGGGCGATAACAAGATTTTGCTGTTTACCAACCTCGAGGCAGGCCATGGCGGCGCTTCCGGAAGGTTTCACAGGCTGCGCGAAATTGCTCGTGAATATGCCTTTTTGCTGAACCTGGCTAAGAACTGACGGGGTTTTGGAGACGAACTACTTCGATTCAAAATACTTTTCGAGTACCTCTTTGATATACTCGATGCATCCGTCGCCTTTGACCACATAGTTGTAAATGCCCGCTTCCTGCACCTGAGCAATCAGGCCAACGTCGGGCTGAGCCGAAATGACGATTACTTCCGTTCTGGGAGTAATCGTCTTTACGGTTTTAATGAGGTCAAGTTCGTGCTTCCCGTTCAGTCCCGTTATGAGGACTTCGGGTTCATCGTCGATACGGCTCAGAAGGGTCCGGCCGTCGGGAAAATTTTCGATCGACAAGCCCGGAATGGCTCCAAGGCAAAGCCTCAGAAGCATGCCTTCGGTTTTGTTGTCTTCTAAAATAAAAACCCTTTTCAGGGGAGGAAGCGCCATCCGGTAAGTATTTTAAGCTTTGTTTAAATATTCAAAGATATTGTATTTTCTATATGAGGAAAACACGGGGTTTACACCTATTTTTTAGATAGGTTAATTGCGCATAATCTGTATTTTTGCCACCAAACGAAAGCCATTGTTAAAAATCGCCATTACAGGGCCCGAATCGACCGGAAAAAGCCGGCTGGCCGAAGGGCTGGCCAACCACTACGCTACGGTTTTTGTACCGGAATTTGCCCGCCAATATATCGACGGCCTCACCGGCCCTTACACTGAAGACGACCTTCAGGCCATTGCACGAGGCCAGCTCCAGGCCGAATCCCTGATGGAAAAGCAGGCCAATGGAATCCTTTTTTGCGACACCGAAATGCTCGTTATGAAAATATGGAGCTATCACAAGTACGGCAGGTGTCATCCCTACATTCTAGACGCATTGCAAAAGCAAAACCACGATCTGTACCTTTTGTGCCATATCGACCTCCCCTGGGAGTTCGATCCCCTGCGCGAGCACCCCGACCTGAGGGAGTATTTTTTTGGTTTGTACCAAAAAGAGTTGGATGGTTTGGGGTTCAGGTATGCAATCATCGAAGGTATGGGAGAAACCCGGCTTCAGAATGCCATTAGGGCGGTTGAGAAGGTATTGTTGAACAGAACACAATAGGGTTGAAGCCCGGCATTAAAATTTAAAGCATTGATTTATAATACATTCTCGTAAATGAATTCCGAACCTTCCGGCATGATGGGTCATTTTAAGCACTATATTCATTTACATTTTATCGTGGTTCTGCTTGGGTTTACAGCCATCCTGGGAGCCTTGATCACCATTCCGGCGGCCAACCTGGTGTGGTTTCGCATGTTTTTCGCCTTTCTGGGCATCTGGTTGTTTCTGATCTGGCAAAAAGTACCATTCAGGTTATCGGGGCGGGAAGTGATGCACCTCATGGGAATTGGCATCCTGGTGGCATTGCATTGGATCACTTTCTTTCATGCCATTAAAGTATCCAACGTGTCCGTTACCTTGGGTGTGTTTGCCTCGGTAACGCTTTTTACCAGCTTCCTGGAACCATTATTGCAAAAGCGCAGGATATTCTGGCTTGAGGTAGTGATCGGTTTGATCACCATTGGCGGCATTTACCTGATTTTTCGCTACGAGTTCAGGTTTATCGAAGGGATAATCTTCTCCCTGTTGTCGGCCTTTCTCAACGGGCTTTTCGTTGTATTAAACCGCAATATCACCACCCGCTTTCATCAGGGCGTAATTACATTTTACGAGATGTTAGGCGGCTTTATCTTTATAACCCTGTTTTTTCTGGCTACCGGACAGCTTAGCCTCCAAAAATTGGCGATACCCTTGCCCGACCTAGGTTATATCCTGGTATTGAGCCTGGTTTGCACCACTTATGCCTTCATGGCCATCATATCGATTCTGAAAAAACTGTCGGCCTACACGGTGATGCTGGCTATCAACATGGAGCCGGTGTATGGCATCATTATGGCATGGCTTATCTTTCCAGAAACGGAGCGGATGACAGGAGGTTTTTATCTGGGGGCCTCGGTAATTGTTTTAGCGGTAATCAGCTATCCCTTCTTAAAAAGAAAATTCCTGAAAAAGCCGGGCTGAATCTTCCTTGCGCGCAAAGGCAACAAATCCGGGATTTGAAAGCGCCTTTTTGTTGTAGATCAACGGTTCGTGCCGGGTTATGTGAAAAACCTCTCCACCATGGGCATACAACAAGGCGTGACCAGCGGCAGTATCCCATTCTGAAGTAGTAGAATAGCGTGCATAGATGTCGGTGGTTCCTTCTACCAGGTCGCAGAATTTCAGCGAGCTGCCTTTTTCAACCATTCTGAGGTTCCTTTTGCCGGATCTTAATTGTTCGAGCAGTTGCACGGTTTGTGCCTCCATGTGCGACCTGCTTACCCCAACCGAAATACCTTCTCCTGCCGGGAGTTGGGGGAGCTTTTGCGAAAAAGACATCAGGTCTAATGTTGCTGAGTCCTTTTTTAAACCTTCGATCCGGTAGGCACCTTCGCCTGCAATACCCCACCAGGCTTTGTTCAGTACAGGGGCCAGGATCATACCAAACAGGGGACGGTTATTGTGCAGCAAGGCGATGTTGACCGTGAATTCGCCGTTGCGATTCACAAATTCCCTGGTGCCGTCCAACGGGTCGATCAGCCAAAAGTACTCCCAGGCGCTTCGAACATCAAAATGCGGGATTTCGCTTTCTTCGCTGATAATGGGGATTCCTGTGCCGGAAAGCATATCTGCGATGATCCGGTTCGAAAGCCTGTCGGCTTCAGTTATCGGGCTGCCGTCAGCTTTTGCTGAAGCCCCAAATGGGTTGGCATAAATTTTCATTATCGCTTCAGAGGCTCGTATGCCTGCATGGTAAGCGGTAATTGCCATATCGTACTCAGGTCGGATCATTTTCCCACGGATAAAGATTTACAAAATTAGGCGAACCTGCGAAAACTTTATTTGTTGATAGTTGTTTTTACAGTAATACAAAAAACTTCAAAAATGAAAAATACCAACCCGTTTACCGCTATAGCATTTGTTGCCCTGCTACTGGCAGGCAATATCCTTTTTTCCGGACAACTGATGGCACTGGAAACACAAAGAAAAACATTGCATGATTTCGTTGTTTACGACATTTTTGGCGACAAGTTTGATCTGAGCACCCTGAAGGGCAAAAAGGTTATGGTAGTGAATACCGCCTCGAGGTGCGGCCTTACCCGACAGTTTCAGGAACTCGAAGAACTGTACCGTACCTACCAGGATCGCGGTTTTGTAGTGATTGGATTTCCTGCCAACAATTTCATGAACCAGGAGCCGGGAACCAACGAGGAAATCCTCGAATTCTGTCAGCAAAACTTTGGTGTTACGTTTCCCATGATGTCCAAAATTTCGGTAAGGGGCGATGATATGGCTCCTGTTTATCAATGGCTTACCCAAAAAAGTCTCAACGGGGTAATGGATGCGCCGGTGGCATGGAATTTTCAGAAATTTTTGATTGATGAAGAAGGCCGTTTGGTGGAAATGATTCCGCCTCGCGAAAAACCAGATTCTGAGCGGGTGATCCGCTGGATCGAAAACCAATAAACACCAGGTATTACACTAAGTGATGCCTGCCGGCATTTTTTTTCTGAGATTTGATTTTAGCTCAGGGTCATGAAGGAATTGTCGTAACTTTGTGATTTGTCTGAACGCTACCTTCAACAGGTCATGCCTGAGAATACAAATATTCTTTCCTCAAGTGATTATTTCCTGGTATTTTCCATTGTCGAAAACCCGGCTTTGGGGCTGTTATTGGAACCTTATGCGGTGAAACTGCTTGCCCGTAAGCAGTTTAGCTATGATTTTCACAGGGTGGGGCTTAATACAGTTTTGGACTATGTTGCCGAATTAAGCCCGGTTCAAAAAAAGTTGCTGGAGCTTCATGCCCAATACGCCGATGAGGCCATCCTGAAGCGATTTAATAAAGCCAAAGTTAAGCCGGTTGAGTTTTTCCAATCCCTTACGCAGGAATTTGTTGTAACCTGGATTCGGCCTATTATTGATAAGCAGATGGGTGAAATGGCTGCAATTTTTGCCGAAAACAATATTCCCATTTATTTCAAAGGAGGCAGGTCCGAAAGAATCCGCGAGGAGCCCATCGAGGTGCTTCCCGGCCTTACAGAGACTGTCTTCAGTTTTGCCAAAAACACGGAGGGCCTGTTTTATAAATTAAGGGTTAAATACAAGGATTCGGAGCTCAAGCTGATGGCCGGCAATGCCAGATTGTTGGCACAAAACCCGTGCTTGCTGATGGTTGATGATCACATCTACAGGTTCGAAAAAGGCTGGGACGGAAAAAAACTCACGCCTTTTTTCTCCAAGGAGCATATCCTTGTTCCAAAATCGTCGTTAAAGGTTTACTTTCAGAAATTCGTGCTGGATGCCGTTCAGAATTACAAGGTCGAAGCGCAAGGATTCACTGTCGATGTTATTACCGACTTGCCAAAACCTATGGTAAATCTCGAACAGAATTGGCAAAACCATTGGACATTGCAGGTTTCGTTCGATTATGGCAGGGTGGTGTTTCAGATGGGCGATGATACCCGCTCGAAAGTCTTTTTTAAAGAAGAGGGCGAAGTGTATTCGTTTGCCAAGGTGTTGCGCAATACCGTTTTCGAAAAACAGTTTATTAAGAATCTGGAAGGATTTGGATTGAAAAACAGGGGTGGAGATGGTTTTTACCTTTGGTATCCTGCCCGAAAGAGCGGTGACGGTTCCGAGCCGTTGTTGCCCGGTTATTTCGACTACCTCGATTGGCTATCTGCTCAAAGCGTACCGCTGGGATTAAGCCATATCAAAGTTCAGAAAAATGAAGGAGCAGAAAATTTTTATCTTGGCAAACCCGGCCTCCACCTTACCATTAACGATAAGAACGACTGGTTCGACCTTTTCGGCACTGTAAGTTTTGGCCGCTTCGATATTCCTTTCTTAAAGCTCAAAAGCCATATCCTGAGCGGCAGACGAGAATTTACGCTCCCCGACGGCAGCATTGGCATTATACCCGAAGAGTGGTGTTCGAAGTACGCAGATATTCTGAAATACTCGGTAAGTAAAGGCAATACCCTTCAACTTAAAAGGCATCATTATACCTTGCTCGAGGGCTTCGAGGGGTCAACCATTGCTGCAGGAGAACCGGCGAAGGCATTGCAGGAATTTGCTCCTCCACCATTACCCAATGGAATTCATGCCAACCTGCGACCTTACCAACTGCAGGGGTACCAATGGATGAGTTTCCTGTTTGAAAACAAACTGGGAGGCTGCCTGGCCGACGATATGGGTTTGGGGAAAACACTGCAGACACTGGCCATTCTCATGTATGCCCACAAAGTAGCTGCCCCTTCCTCGTTTCTGTTCAGTGCGGATAAAAGCAAGATAGAATCTGCCATAGCAGGCCAATTAGAGCTTTTTAGCCCCGACGAAAACCATTCTTTGCCCAATGGATCGGGTACTTCCTTACTCATCATGCCCCTGACGCTAATCCACAACTGGGTTAATGAAATCAAACGGTTTGCTCCATCCTTCAGGACTCTGCAGCATACCGGCACCGCACGGTCGGACTCTACCAGGCTGTTCGGGCAGTACGACCTGGTACTCACCACCTACGGTACAGTGCGCAACGACATTGATATGCTCAGGGAGTTTCATTTTAAGTACATCGTTCTCGACGAAAGTCAGATCATCAAAAATGCCGAATCGAAAATCTTCCAGGCCATTAAGAACCTGAATGCCAATCACCGCCTGGTGCTTACCGGAACCCCCATCGAAAACTCCCTTACCGACCTGTGGGCGCAGTTTTCGTTCCTGAATCCCGGCATGCTGGGCAACTTCACCCAGTTCAGGGAGGAGTTTGTGCAGCCAATCGAACGCAATCATGACCAGCAAAAGCAGGCCAAGCTCCACAAGCTTATTGAACCTTTCATCCTGCGACGAACCAAGGCCGAAGTGGCCAAAGACCTTCCCGAACTTACCGAAACGCTGAGGATATGCGTAATGACCGAAGAACATCAGCGGTTCTATGAGGAGAAAAAGTCGCAGATACGAAACCTCATCCTGGAGCAGGTCGAAAAACAGGGAATGAACAAAGCGCGCTTTTTTATTTTGGGAAGCCTGATGAGGCTCCGGTTGATAGCCAACCACCCGTCGTTGGTTGAACCAGATTATCCTTTCGATTCAGGTAAATTTACCGAGGTTTGCGCCAGCATCGAAAACCTGATGGCCGAAGGACATAAAGTATTGATTTTCTCGCAATTTGTTAAACACCTGAATGTTTACAAAAAACACTTCGAAAACTATCAGTTGCCGTTTAATATGCTTACTGGTCAATTAGCTGAAAAAGACCGCTCGGCATTAATAACAGATTTTAACCGGAATCCGGACAAAAAACTGTTCCTGATCTCACTCAAAGCCGGCGGTGTAGGATTGAACCTTACCGGAGCTGATTATGTGTTTATGCTGGACCCCTGGTGGAATCCTGCCGTCGAAAAACAGGCCATCAACCGTGCCCATCGCATCGGACAGAAGAAAAATGTGTTTGTTTATAAGTTTATTACCCACAATACCGTTGAAGAAAAAATACTTCAGCTTCAGGAACGCAAAACCAACCTGGCCAATTTGTTTATCGAAAAGAACAACCCTCTGAAAAACCTTGGACTGGAAGAAATCAGTGAACTGATAGACTGAAACAAACATGAGCATGAAATCCTTTCTTAAAAAAATATTCAAAGCCGCCAGAGCGAAAAAGATAAATTGTTTTCACATGAATAAGTTGCTTTATACTTTTTTGATCTTTACAGTGTTATTTGGGGGCTGTAAGAGTTTTTCCCGCTTGCAGAAAGCTCAGATTGTTTCGGTTTATCACCTGATTGAAGCAAAACGTTTCAATGAGGCCAGAGGATTGGTTGAGGAAATGGCCAACGACGAGAACACCGCCAATTGGTCGAGGGTTTGGTATTCGCGGGGTAATTTGGCCCACACTGCCTGGCGCGAAGGAGTCAGGACCAACGAAGCACGGTTGCAGGAGTTGTATCCCAACCAATTGTATGTAGCCTTCGAATCGTTCGAAAAGGCGCTCAAACTGGAGCCGGGTGGCCGGATGGAACGGAAGCTGACTCCCAGGTACATCCAGTTGGCCAATGACTTCTACACTTTTGGCGAAAGACATTTCAGGAGGGGAAATTTCGCCGAAGCCCTAAGGGCATTTGAACATGCCCAGATGTTGATCGAGGGGAGCATACTGCCTCCAAAAACCGATACTTTGCTTATCTATAATGCCGGGATGGCGGCATTTGAAAGCCGTAATTGGGATAGGGCAATAAAGCAATTTTCAAGGTTACATGGTTATGGTCATTCTGCTGGTGTAACAAGGTTGCTTTTCGAATTGTACCTTGCCGCAGGAGATACCCTTGCTGCCGAAAATACCATTCTGGAAGGAATAGAAAATTTCTCAAATAACGAGCAATTGATCCTTGCACTAACCGAGTGGCATCTTGATCGTAAAAATCCGGTCGCTGCTATGGAAATTCTCGAGGAGGCCATTGCTGCCAATCCTTTAAACCCGGTTTTTCACAATCTGAAAGGATTTGTATTTCTTGAAACAGGAAACAATAGTGGCGCCATTGCCTCATTTCGCGAAGTGGTAAGACTTACGCCCGACGACTTGCATGCCTACATACACATAGCTACCGGATATTATAATATTGGCGTGGGCATCGACGAAAATGCCCGGATGCTGACCCAAATCAACCAGGTACGCCTGGAAAGAGAGCGCTCGGCACAGGCTTATGCACAGGCCATAGCCTGGCTCGACAAGGTGTATGAGCGTAACGATCTTAACCGAGATGTTTTACAAAGGCTTTATCAGCTCTACAGGTTGCTTCGTGTTTCGGAAAGGGCAGACAGCGTGCAACAGCGATTGGGAAGCCACTTATAGCCTCACGGAGAATGTTAATCCGATAAACTGATTTAACTGGGTTTTGGGCACCCTTTTCTGACTTCCGTCTGGAAAAAGAATGGGTTGTCCTGCATCATCCATCACCGGAAAGCGTATGTCGTCGTCGTAAATCAGATGAACATTCAGTCTTACGGATAATAGCCAGGTCAGCCGCTGCTCGAGGCTCATTTCCCAATCCACATCAATATTTTCGGGATTATTCAGATAGCTGGAAAACAACCTGACCGAATTGGTTAGGTTCATTCCTTCGATAATCCTGGTTCTGTTCCGGATCAGCAGTTGTCCACCCATTTCCTGCCGCGAACGCTTGCCACGCTCAATACCATGCAGCGTGGGATTGATCTCAACGGTGTCGAGTACAAAAGTATTCCTATACGATAAAGGCGAGAAGTTGATCTGAGTATTGTCATCAGGCCTGAACTCGATACCGGTACCGATGGTAAAAGTACCGGGGTTTAGGAACCTCGATATCACCATATTGTCGGTAGGTGAGCGGAATCCTCTGGCTACCTGGGTGCGGAAGTGGAATACCGAGCTGAAGTCAATTTTGCCCAACAACCTTTTATTGAATTGAGAGTTGAATTCCAGCAGGTCGGTATTGGTTCTGGTTCCACGTTCTTTGGTGCGAATGGCTCCATAGCGCAACCTTCCGGTGCTGGTCCATTGGAGCCTTTTTTCGGGATTGGTGTACCTTGCACGTGTATTGATATCGAGCATACCCGAAAACGACCCGGTGCCCCCCCTGGCCCAATTGGAAAGATAATTCTGGCTCAAGGAAATGGAGTTTTCTAAGGTAATATCCCAGTAAACAGGTATTTCTGCTAAAAGTGGACGTTTTGCCAGTTCCCTGCCGGGTAATTCTGCCGAAGGGAAAAACGGATCAACCTCCCTGCGGGCTAGACGTTCTATGAAGACATCATCTTCTAACACCAATGAAATTTCGTACTTCGAAGGGTTGCCCACCCAGATGGTTACAGAGTCGTGTCGGGCATTTTTTGCCCAAAACCGCATGGGGTCATTTTTTCCGGC
>DATIKH010000055.1:0-26411 GCA_035477775.1 Bacteroidales bacterium
AATAATCCATGAATTTCAGCATCAATCCGCTCCACCACTGTACCCAGGTCGGCAGGGTTTTCGCCAAATTTGAGATTATCCACGTTCACTACAAGAACTTTTCCCAGTTTATAACCCTCAATCCAATCGTCGTATCGTTCATTAAGGCGTTTCAGGTAATCAAGTCGGATGGAATTCTCATACTCGCGGCCTCTTTTCTGAATCTGGCTAACCAGGGTTCCTACATTGGCCTTGAGGTAAATAAGCAGGTCGGGCGGCTGTATGAACGAACTCATCAATTCGAACAGGCTCTTATAATTGTCAAAATCGCGCGACGACATTAACCCCATTGCATGGAGGTTTGGGGCAAATATGGTAGCATCCTCGTAAATCGTCCGGTCTTGCACCACGGTTTTTTTGCGCTTTCGGATATCTATTACCTGCCTGAAACGGCTGTTCAGAAAATAAATCTGAAGGTTGAAAGACCATCGCTGCATATCTTCATAAAAGTTGTTCAGGTACGGATTTGTATCCACATCTTCGTAATGGGCTTCCCATCCATAGTGCTTGGATAACAATCCTGTAAGCGTGGTTTTTCCCGAACCAATGTTTCCGGCAATGGCAATGTGCATGGCAATACAATTTAATGGTTATGGAACTTAGAAAAGGTTTCCGGAGGCTTCGTAAATCTTTATTTCATTTTTTGTTTGAACAAATATCCGCCTGCCCCTGAGCTGACCTGACCTGATGTGTGTTTCAGGCAACAAAAATAGGATTTCCTGATTATTGGCAAAATCAAAAATAACGATTTCTGAATTGGTAAAATAAATAATCCGGTCGTTGTACACCTGAAATTGCAGTATGCCCTTACGTGGTATTAAAGAAATAAAATTGCCGAAGCTGTCGAATACGGCAATCCCTTGGTTAGGATTCGATGCAAATACGCGGCCTTCTGACTCAACAAGGAATGATGGCTGGCCAAATCCTGGCAGGAGTTCGAAAAAAGGAAGGCTTTGTGCCTGCAATCTGAATGCCTGGTTAAAACGTTGTAAGCGGGCCTGCTGAGGCATAAATGCCCAAAACCCCCCAAGTTGCGAACCACATATAATTTTAGGGAACTCATCCGGAAAACGAGGTGTTTCAGGCCAGGCTTTCGGAGTAAGATTTCTGTCGAGCCAAAGGATTCTGTTGAAATGAGGATGAAAAACCAGGATGTTAAGAGGATCTTCAGCATCGACTAAATGTACAGGTCCATAAGTTTGATTGGAGTATTGCTTCCTGTTTTTTGTTGATGCATCCAATTGGTTTAGACCGTTTTCGTTGGTCCAGTATAGGTTACTTAAAGGATCGGTTGAAAAAATATCGCTGCTTACATAGATTGTCTCCAACAACCTGAAACGGATTTCTTCCTGCGACTTTAAAAGCAAAGGGCACAGAAGAACCACGAGGGTCGGTAGCCAATTTGCCGGCCGGCTCACGACTTGATGAAGGTTAGGATTTCCTCAACGTATTTCCGATCATTGTACAATCGCGGCACCTTGTTTTGTCCACCCATTTTGCCCTTTGATTTCAACCAGCGAAGAAAAGTTTGGCGTGGCATGCTGTGCACCAGTGGTTTTCTAAGCATGAGGTCATGGCTGCGTTTGGCTTCATAATCCGAATTGAGCATCTGAAGTTCACGATCCAGAATATTTGTAAATTCTTCGAGGTTATCTGGTTCCACTTCAAATTCAATCAAATATTCATGAGCTGCAAGTTCTTTTTCTTTCAGATAAACCGGGGCTGCCGTATATTCGGTAAGGATAGCTCCTGTTGCTTTACATGCCTTGCTCAATGCATTGTCGGTATTGTCAACCATTACTTCTTCGCCAAAGGCATTGATGAAATTTTTGGTGCGCCCGCTGATGCGTATCCTGTAAGGCGAGAGGCTGGTAAATTTTACGGTATCGCCTATGATATACCGCCACAGGCCGCCATTGGTCGAAATAACCAAAGCGTAATTGGTGTCGATGGCAACCTGCTCCAAAGGGATTACGCGTGGCTCGGCTCTTCCAAAATCCTCCATAGGTATGAACTCGTAAAATATCCCGTGGTCGAGCATCAACAACATATCTTTGGAATGGGTCTGATCCTGGGCACCGAAAAATCCCTCAGAGGCGTTGTAGGTTTCGAGATAGTACATCTGGTCGGAAGGTATCAGCCTTTCGAACTGTTCGCGATAGGGCACAAAGCTTACTCCCCCGTGGTTGAATAGTTCCAGGTTAGGCCACACTTCGAGTATGTGTTGGCGCCCGGAGATTTCCAGAATTTTTTTAAGCAGGATAAGATTCCATGATGGTACGCCGCTCAGGCTGGTTACATTCTCGGTGATGGTGGCGCGGGCGATCTTTTCCAGTTTCTCCTCCCAGTTGTCAAGCAGAACCAGCGATAGTTTCGGAGTACGGAAAAATCTGCCCCAGGCCGGAAAATTTTGCAGTAAAACAGCCGAGAGATCTCCGGAACGAGCTTGCTTGCTGAATCCGTTCAACTTATGGCTTCCTCCCAAAATCAGGCCTTTGCCTTCAAAAATGCGATTATCGGGCCGATTGTGGCTATATATTGTCATCACATCCATGCCTGCCTTCTTGTGGCAGTGGTCCAATGCTTCCTGCGACAAGGGAATAAACTTGCTCCTGTCGGAGGTAGTGCCGCTCGACTTGGCAAACCATTTGATTTGGGTGGGCCAAAGCAGGTTGTTCTCACCCCTGTGCATTCTCTCTATATAAGGCTTTACCTGATCGTAATCCTGCAAAGTGACACGAGAGGCAAAGTCAGAATAGTTCCTGATGGAGTCATAGTGATGCAAACGTCCCCATTCCGTTTTTTCGGCAAAGCGCACCAGTTTTTTTAATACCTCCTGCTGCACATCGTGGGGGTGGTGCATGAAGCGCTCTATGCCTCCGATGCGATTTTTCAGATACCAGACTATGCTTTTGTTTATAAGCTTCATAGATTAAGAAAAATTCCAATCATTTAATTAAATTATCACAGGCTGGTTGTATTTTCCATGAAAATCTTCATCCATTTCATGTAATATCAAAACCGAAGTTTGGTTAAAAAAATCAAGTGCAAAATTAGGCATTAAACGCCTTTTAAGGTCAACCTGCCAAAGATTTATAATTTTTTTAAAACAGTGCAGGCACTTCGACTTTGCTCAGTGCAGGCACTTCGTTAAGCGATAAATTCTGAGGTTCTGCAATAGATTGAAAGCATCTGGTTATTTTTTTGTTAACATTGAATTTACAAATAAAATGTTTTCTTTGTAGTATCTTTTTTTAGAGCTTTGTAAATTTTTTTTGAAAAACCCGAAAACAATCATTAAAATCCTTTTCTAATAAATTCTAACCATTTAAACATGAGCGTTTTAAGAAAGCCAAAATCCATGTTGCTTGTTATAGCCCTATTGTTAGCCGTTTGGCCGGCAACGGGCAATAACATCATAGTAAGCAATGTTTCCATCACGGGGCAGAACCCTGTTGATGATTTTTCGATGGTATCCTTCAATGTATCCTGGGAAAATTCTTGGCGCACCTCTACCCACGAAAGCAACTGGGATGCTGCGTGGATATTTGTGAAGTTTCGCCTCAGCGGAACCATAGACTGGCAGCATGCCTTTCTGAACAACACAGGGCATTCAGCCCCGACAGGTGCAACTATAGCGCCAGGTTTGGTCAACACTGCTGCGGCTTTTCATGCCACAACAAATCCTGCTGTTGGGGTATTTCTGCACAGGAGCGCCGATGGCATCGGGCCGGTAAACTTCACCAATGTACAATTACGTTGGAATTACGGTGTTAGTGGGCTGTCTGATTATGCTACGGTCGAAATCTGCGTTTTTGCAATCGAAATGGTGTTTATTCCCCAGGGTAGTTTCTTTTTGGGCGACAATACTGCTGGGGGCTCCGTTTCATCCGGCCATCATGTGGCCGGAACCGTAACCACTCCCTTCCAGGTTATCTCAGAAGGCCCCATAGTTGTTGGTAATGCCGCCACAACCGAGCTTTGGGGAACATCCACATCGGGAAACAACACCATCGGATCGCCGGGTACGCTTCCTGCAGCCTTTCCTAAGGGATTTGCGGGTTTTTATGTAATGAAATATGAGTTGTCGCAGTTTATGTACAAGGAGTTTCTCAACAGGCTTAGCCGTACTCAGCAGGCAAACCGGGTTTCTACAACTACCGTTGGGAACTTCATGAGTACCGTTGCCGGTACTACGGTCCCGGCTAACCGCAATGGCATACGGTTGATTTCCGATCCGGGCGGAACCTTTCCGCGCCATTTCGGCAACGATGTAAACGGAAACAATATCGAAGGCGAAGCAGATGACGGTATTCATATTGCTGTCAACTTCCCATCGCCAGCAGATTTAATGGCCTTTGCCGATTGGGCAGGTCTTCGCCCGATTACCGAACTGGAATACGAAAAAGCAAGCAGGGGACACCTGTGGCCCTTGACAAATGAGCGGACGTGGGGCAATACTATGCAAACAAATGCCACAGTTCTGACTAACCCGGCCAGGAACAATGAAATTGCCTCGAATATAGGCGCTAACATCTGTTTCGGTAGTGCTGCCGGTATCCAAGGCCCTATGCGTAGTGGAGCCTTTGCAGGCGCTGCAACCAACCGTCAGCAGTCGGGCGGGAGCTACTACGGGGTTATGGAATTGAGCGGAAACCTTTGGGAGTTTGTAGTTTCCGCAGGTATTGATGCCCACCGTACCTTCGATGGAAACCTTCATGGCAATGGTGTGCTGACTGCTCCCGGCGCTGGCGACGTCTCCGGATGGCCCGCAACTTTGGCGCTACGGGGGGGATCATGGGCCAATTCCGGGGTAGAAAACCAGACTTCCGACAGGTCTTTCGCAAGTTTTGCATCACCTAGCACCAGCAGAGCATCAACCTATGGCATCCGGCTGGGAAGGTCACTAAACCCATAAGCAAAAGGAAATAAGTTATGCCTTTGGGAAAATCTTTCATTTTCCTGGTAATGCTGTTTATAGGAGCAATAAGCGCCTATGGCCAGAATAATGATATTTTTTCCGGAGGCATTGGCTCAGGGGGTTCGGCTATTTGCTTTACCCAGCCCGAAATTATTCTGAATAATACTGTTTTTAATGGCGGGATAGGCTCAGGTGAGAGCGCAGCCTGCTTTGCCCAGCCAGAATTGACACTCAACAACGCGGTTTTTGGCGGGGGAGTGGGCTCTGGTGAAAGCGCAGCCTGTTATGCGCAGCCCGAAATGCCCCTAAATAATGCTGTTTTTGGAGGGGGAGTGGGCTCTGGCGAAAGCGCAGCCTGCTTTGCGCAGCCCGAATTGATCCTCAATAACGCGGTTTTTAGTGGAGGAGCAGGTTCCGGGGAGTCGGTAACATGCTTCGCCCAGCCACCTTTGGTTTTAAATAATGCCATTTTTTTCGGAGGGATTGCGTCAGGCGCTTTGTTAGCCTGTTATTCGCAGCCAGAGTTGGTATCGAACAATGCCATTTTCTTTGGCGGGATTGCCTCAGGACAAACCGTATCGTGCTTTTTCGATATCGGCGCCGGAATGAACAACTTTATTTTCAGAGGCGGAATCGCATCTGGCGAAAATGTGTCATGCTACAACCACCCGGGTATTTTTGCCAATAATTACATCTTTACCGGTGGTGTGGCTTCCGGAGGAATTGTAGCCTGTTACGTGCAAACGGAAGTTGTCCTGAACAATACGGTTTTCAGTGGGGGAATTGCCTCAGGCGAAAACTTGGCGTGCTTTGTAATGCCTGAGCTGCCACAAAACAACACGATCTTTGCCGGAGGAGCGGGAGATGGTACCCACCTGGCATGTTTTATGCAGCCCGAAGCGGAATTGAATAATTTTATATTCACTGGAGGCAGGGGATCAGGCGAGCATGTTCAGTGTTATTTAATGCCGGTGGTTAATGTGAATAATGCCATATTTTTTGGAAGAATCGGCTCGGGAGATAATGTGGCTTGTTTTGTTCAAACGGTGTTGATTCTTAACAACCCAATCTTCTTGGGCGGCCTTTCTTCGGGATTCTTTATCGGATGTGCCGGAACTCTTGTGGAAATACCCTTGCCCATTGAGTTGCTTTATTTTGAAGCCCATGCCAGACCCGACAGGGTGGTGCTCCGATGGGCCACGGCCACTGAAACCAACAACGACTTTTTTACTGTGGAGCGTAGCCTCGATGCTTCGCGCTGGGAAATACTTACGCATATCGAAGGTGCTGGCAATTCGTCGCGTACCCTTAGATATTCTGCTTATGACCACAATCCATACAAAGGGATATCCTACTACCGCCTGAAACAAACCGACTACGACGGAGCATTTTCTTACTCGCCTATCAGTGCGGTACGCTTCGAAGGCCAGGAGGTGAAAGTAACCATTTTCCCCAACCCTGCAAGGAATGTTCTCAACATTGCCACTAGCGAAGCATCTTTCCGGATTCACATTACCAATACATTCGGGCAGGTAGTAATGACCGCCTACAGTCAGTACGAGCTTGATATAAGCCAATTGGTTGCCGGTGTGTATTTTGTCAGGATTGTTTTCGCCGATGGGTCAACCCATGTGAGTAGATTGATTGTAAGCCGGTAGGCCTGAATAATTCAGTTGGCAATGGCAGAATGTTTGAAATGTAAATAGGTTGGGTTTTTTTTAGCCGTTAAATATTAGCTGTTAGCATTTGGATAATTGCAAAATTGTTCTAATCCCTGCCAGTTGCAGGTAGGTTTTAAGCCCTCGGTAAACAAGATGTAACAGCAATATACAGACAAAGGAATATCGTTCCCTGCGACTCAAGGCCTATTCCTGTGCGAAGTACTTGTAGATCAGTTCGTTTAATTTCGAAGGCTTAATCGGCTTGGCAATGTAATCGTTCGATCCAGCCCGGATGGCTTTCTCCCTGTCGCCTGCCAGTCCAAATGCAGTTTGAGAGATGATAATAACCGTTCGGTTGAATTCCCGTATGCGACGTATGGCTTCATAACCACTCATAATAGGCATTCTAAGGTCCATCAAAATCAGGTCAATATCCGGGTTCGACCTGCAAATCTCAACTGCCTCGGCGCCATTGCGTGCAACAAGAATTTCTTCACTGACCTTTTGCACTGCGGAGGTCAGAAGCATTTCCGAAGTTTCGTCGTCCTCTGCAATCAGGATTTTCAACTTGCTCACATTAAGGGCTCTTTGCATATTTTGATTTGTTTTTTTTTCTACTGCTTCTGGTTCCATTGTTTTGGATGGTTCAAGGTTTTTAATTGTAAAGTAAAAGCATGCTCCTTCTCCTACATCGCTTTCGACCCAGATACTTCCCCCAAGCATGTCAACATAAGATTTGGAAATGGCCAGACCCAGGCCAGCTCCCTGCAATGCCTGCTTGTCGTCAAAATCCACCTGGACGAATCTTTCGAAAATGGACAAGTGACTGTTTTTTGGTATTCCAATGCCCGTGTCTTTTACGTAAAATTCTAAATGAGTCGTTTTATGCTCAACCCCCAATTCAATATAACCATGTTTCGTGTATTTGAGGGCGTTTTTTACCAGATTGGTAAGTACGGCAAATACCTTTTCCTGATCGGTATTAAAAAAAGCTTCCTGTTCGGTCAATGTATTCTTTGCATAAATTTTCAGACCTTTTGCTTCAGCCTCAAGTTTGAAAAATGACAGAATATGCTCAAACAGCTTGTTAATATTTGTCTTTTTTATTTGCACCTGCATCAGCCCGGCCTCAATTTTCGAAACATCTACAATATTGTTGATTACGTAGAGCATACGGCTTCCGCTTTTCTGGATGATATCGATGTACTCTTTCAGGTCTTCGCCCCTGATTCCCGGCGTTTTCAGCAACTCGGCAAATCCTAGAATGCCGTTCATGGGCGTTCTTATTTCATGACTCATATTGGCCAAAAATGCCGACTTGAGGCGGTCGCTTTTCTCAGCACGTTCTTTGGCCTGAGTAAGTTCTTTTTCTGTTTTTTTAATATCGGTGATATCGCGTCCGAAACAGCTAACACCAATTATTTCGGTATCTACAAGGATGGGATTCATCGACATCTGATAATACCTGGTTTCCAAGTGCGAATCGATCGGATACTCAAAAGTAAACTGGCTTCCATTCAAGGCCCTTTGATAACGCTCATCCCACAATTTTCTTACGCTCGAGTGGGCTGATTCACCAGACTGAAGCTGGTCATCAAAATTGATTCCAAAAACATTACGATAGACATCCTTCATGTTCCTGTTTATATACAATAGCCGATGCTGTTTGTCTATTGCCCAGATGATGTCGGTGGTGTTTTCGATAATCGACTCGACATTGGCCAGCTGCAGATTGGCAAAGCGCATGGTTTCCTTGAGGCTCTCTTCAGTTCTCTTGCGGTCCATCACATTCACAATCATCTGGGCATAAACTCTGACCAATTGATGTGTGTAGGGCGAAAACAAAATGGAGTTTTGGGATTTGTCAAAACCAACAAAGCCAATACATTTACCAGCCTGCATCAGGGGTAAAGTAATAACGCTTAAAACATCCGAACTTTCAAGATACTCTTTTAATGCGGGATCCTCTACAAGGGAGCGGTCTTTAATATACAGGTGTTCGCCTTGTCGGTGAATATTTACATAATGCTCAAAATTGATTAAGGGGATATTTTGCGAGATCTCCAAATGGGTCTTATTGCCCGGCTTCACCCATTCATGCCGCATACTTCCAAAGTTGTTCAAAAAATTGTATTCGAAAATATAAGCGGTATCGGCATCAAAAAAAGATCCCAGACGTTCGAGCGATTTATTTATGGCCGATTCAAGCTGGTCTGAGGGCTGATTAATAAATTCACTTGACAATTCTACCAGAATATTGCGCAATTCGGTTTCGTATGCAATTTGCCTGTCAGCCGAAACTTTCTGGGTAATATTTTTCCCGAAGCACGATACTCCAATAACCTCTCCACCGATAATAACAGGCTGCATTGCAACTTCAACAAACGCCGAGGCCTCATTTACTTTTATCTCATCGGTGAATTGTATCCGCTCTCCGCCAAGCACCTGGTCGTATCTTGATTTCCAAACCAACCTGTCGGGCTGATTCTTGTATAGCAACATATTCTTCCCTTTTTCAATCAACATCCCGAAGGATTTCAGATAAGAATTGAGAAAAACTTCGTTGGCAAACAAAACCTGATAGTTGCTGTCAACAGCCCATATATTTTCGGTCGAACTGCCAAGAATGGCCTTTAAATGGGCTTCGCTGGCACGTAATTGCTGCTCTGCCAGAATTTGTTCAGTAACATCATAGCTGATACCGGCAAGCCTTATGGGTTCGTAGTCCCCATTGCGCACCACCATGGCTGAAATACGAATATGGCAAAGTTCGCCATTGGGTTTTATAATCCGGTACCTCAGGTGAAACTCGGATTTTTCGGCCAGTGCAAACTCCAATTCCTTTTTAACGAACGAGATGTCGTCGGGGTGGGTAAGGTGTGTGAACAAATCATACGTTTCCGAATAAGTCTTCTTCTCGATTCCATGAAGTTTTCTTGTCCACTCGTCCCAACTGAAAGTTTTTTTGTTGACATCGAATTCCCAAACGCCAAATCGTGCGGCCTCGGCTGCCAGTTCCATTCTGTGCCGGTAATTCACCAAGGTTTCTTCCCACAATTTTTTATCGGTAATATCGCGCGCAGTTGCTATCAAAACATCTTTTCCAAAATACTTTCCCTGACTTACAATAACTTCCTTGGGAAAGACTTCGCCGTTTTTGCGAACGCCCCAGAATTCAAATTTTACGGGAGCGCCTGTTTGGGCTACCATGTCAATCTTTTCCAGGATTTTTTCCAGATCGTTTTTTCCCGGTGCCGACACGGATTGAGGACTCAATCCAATCATCTCCTCGCGTGAATACCCATACATTAGCTCAGCACCTTGATTTACCTCAATAAACATTCCGGTGTCATCCATGATGTAAATCGCTTCCGAAAGGGTATTGAAGATTCCCTCGTAGGTTTCATTGATATCTATCAGCTTTTTCTGAGTTTCTTTTAGCTGGGTAATATCATTGGCCGACCCAACCACCCCTATCAAATCTCCAACTTCATTAAAAAATGGTGCTTTGCAAACATTCAGGAATATGTTTTTTCCGTCTTTTTCTCCAGATTTTTCAAACTGCATGGGTGCCATAGCCCGAAGGGTTACCTGGTCGGATTCGGCACACAGGTTCACAAAACTGCTCCATAGTGGTTTTTCAGAAGACTGGTCATTTTCATTCCTCAAAAAATCCTCATCAGTTTTCCCAATGAGCTTTTCGGTGTTGTTTGTATTGAGGAAGGATTCAACCAGGGCTTTATTGGCAAACAAGTATTCGCCCTTCAGATTTTTGGCCCAGATCATATCGGGTATTGTATCGGCCATCAGCCTGAAGAGGTTGTAAAGTTGCTGGTATTTTTCCTCACTCTGTTTCAGGTGCGCCTCAGCTGTTTTTTTCTCGTGAATGCTTCTGGCACTGAAAAAATACCTTTTTCCTTTTTCCCCAACCACGGGGGGCAATTCTTTCCAGAGTACCTCAAACCAAATATAATTTCCATTGGCTACCCGTATCTTTAGTTCGTTTCTTATTGCTTGATCCTGCTTCAGTTTGTTCAGGTTTACTTTTTTTATCTGGGTAGCCTGGGCAGGATGTATGATGTCCAGGGCATTTTTGCCGATGAGTTCGGAGGGCATGTAACCCCATTGAACAACGGATTCTGAACAATACTGGATATGCATTGCCTCGTTGGTGATAATCACCGAATCGAACATGCTCCCGGTAACCTCATTCAGAAGCTGCATGTTGGAGTGGAGCTTGTTCTGGCAACTCATAAAATGGGACACATCGCGTGAGAACCCTTCAAAAAGGCTTACTGCGCCGGTTTCGTCGCCTTTCGAGATAAACACCGTGTCGTGCCAGACCCAGGAACCGTCTTTTTGGGCAATCAGGTACTTAATGATTGCGGTGGAGTAAGGTTTTTCGGAAAGGTTTCGTATTGTATCGATGGCCTTATTTCTAAAATCCGGATGTATAAACCCGAAAAAATCTTTGTCTTCGGTTCCTTTTCTCTTGTGGCCAAGGAGTGTTTCCCACTCTTCCGAAGCCATCTTTATTTTGCCATTCTGGTCGAAAACAAAATGGAGTACCGGATTGTCGGTACCATAATCAACCAATTCGGGATTGACAGGTTGATCGGGTTGACTTTTCTTTTCTTCGGCGGATAGTAGATTTTCGACAAGCCTTTTTAAGGTGTCGTTTTCTTTGCGAAGCTTACTCAACTCTATTTCCAAATGGTCAGGTTCAAGCTTTTCCATGTGCCGGTTGAAGTTGCGAAATCGTCAAATTTTCAAATATAATGCAAAAAAGTTCAAATGAATACCGAAAAAATACTGAAAAAATCATTTTCGTTACAACTTTTGGTACAGATTGAACCCAGTGTTTTCTTTGAACATGGGTACGTGTGTATTTTTGCCATGTATGCAGAAAAAACCTTTTGTTTAGTATAGACCGTTATTTGTTTGATGGTTTCAGGAATCGAATAAAAGATTCGCTCTGAAATAAAACGCTAAAACTACATATTTTATCCAACTCTGATATCCATGATTTGCTAAAAAAATAAAGAAAAGTTACCTGGATTGCGTTTTATTAAATCAGGTTTATTACAACGCGATGAAGACTCATGGAGCCCCATGGCCAGGTAATTTGGGAATGGAAACCTGCCAGATAGCTTTTGTTTAAAGGAAGCCAAACCTTCTATTTGGTTCGGAATGGTTAAAGTTCTATTTCAATCAGGTTTTCCTGCAACCCAAGGGCGGCCAAAAACAATCCTTTGGGAATCATTGCTCCACCTGGTCTGTAATTGTTTTCCTGTATTTCGAAATTCAGGGCTTTCCCGTTTATCCTGATAGATTTGGGGCTATGGGTATCTTTGGCTATAGTGTAACGAACTTCAATATGTTTGCCTAAAAACTGCAGCCTGGCCGAAAAGCCATTGAATGCAAACGGCACCACGGGGTCGATGATCACCTGGTCGTATTCCAGGCGAAATCCGAGCATTCTGCCTATTACTAGACCAATGAAAATGCCAGGCCCGCTTGAATAAACCCTCCATCCGCCTCTTACCGTCTGCTCACCCGCAATCACCTTGCCATAAAGTTCATCGGCTTCGTAGCGGCTTTTGAAAACAACATCGGAACTGCTGTAATAGCAATTGGACTGCCTTGGCGCGCTGTTGGCAACTACATGATTGTAGTCCACAGGACTTGCCTGACGAAGAGCCTTGATGAATTCTACGGCATTGCCTAAAATTGCCAAAGTTTCGGCATAGCGGATATGTTCATGGTTGTACATGAGTCCAATCTCTCGTCCAAAAAATGTACTACTTTCTGCGCGCTGGAAGAACTCCTGAATTCCTCCCTTATATCTCAAAGGGCGGTCCATAAGCCTTACACCGTCGGGACCAGTAAGGTGCTCAATAATTAATTTATAGTGCGTTGCTGCCTGCACCGGAGTAAACAAATTGCTTATGATGCCACGATTCATTGGCAATACGCTGTATTTTACCCCGGTAACCCGATCGGAGGGATGCAGCAGGAGCGAAATCCGGTTCTTGCTTTCCACAAGTCCATAGCCTGCAACAACGCCATCTGCAATCAGGTATTTATTAAAATCTGATTTTATTTCGTTGCAAATTTCTGTCAAACGGTCTGATAAAGAAGCGAAACCTGCTGCCCTGCAAACTGTTTTGTACTCCAAAAATGCCTGATAGTTCATCAGAACAGTCCAACTGGATATCATTCTCTGCGCTAGATCGTCGCTTACTGGTTGCAAGGAGTCGTTCCAGTCGCCCCCTCCAAATGGCACGAAAGAAAATCCGGGGATAAATGAGTTGATAACCGAATGTATGAGCCTTTCAATATGTTCGCTCAGAGGGGTTGGTTCTGCCTTCCCATCCGTTCCATTTCCATTGAAGTAGGGCAGTTTTTCATGAAGAATGTTGAAGTCGCCTGTAGTTTTAATGTAATTGCACAAGGCCAGAACGCACCAATAACCTATGTCGCCATGGGCTTCGTGCGCCCTGATGTGCGCGTAGCTGTCGAACATCCACCATTGCGGCCACCATCCATCGGGGTGCTGATTTGAGAAAATGACGCGAAGTACCTGCCGCGCTTCATGGTATTTCCCCAAACTCAGCAGCAAGTCTATTGGCCCCTGCGAAACATCGCGGGTGCCCCATGCTGCTCCGCTAAACTGCTCAAGGCCATAAGGTGTGAGGTAATGAATGAGGGCGTTGGTTCCATACCAAGGGAGTATCTCGCTTATGGCAGCGAGGTTTGGATTTTCTCCTTTAAGGCGGATGTTTGTGCCAAGTTGGTTCCAGAATTGCTCTAAATCATGCCCACCTGCAAATCCTGTTTCTGTTAGGCTTATTTGGCATGGTGCGTTCACCTCGGCAATAAAACTAAAAGTAAAGGTGCTGGTTTTTGTCAGCTTTACAACAAAAAGTTGTTTATCACTTAAAGAACCTGCCGGATTGATTAATTCGTTATGTCCTGAAGTATGCGTTGCATAATCACCCTGAATCCTCATCCTGAACTTCGCATCGGGAAATTTAGAAGTAATCATGGCGCCATTGAAAGGCGTTGCAATAAACTCTTCTTTTGCTTGGCCGGGCTTCATCCGCCAACCGTTGAGGTGGTCGAAATCATGCGTAATAATTGCTTCAATCTTTTCTCCACTAAGTACGGTGAAACAGGTACAAACAATAGGGGAGGTTACTGAGGCCCTTGTCGATATTTCGAAAACATGATTTTTGTGCTTGTAAAGCCACCTGCAATGGCTTAAACCCATCTCAAATGCAGAGGGAACACCGAGAAGGCGGTATTGTCCGTCGATATTTACAAAAATTCGCTGTCCGGTTTCAAGCGCCAGGTTGAACTGGCCCGAATGAACCGACAACAGCACATTGAAATTGGTGTTTCCCTGCGAAAAGTGCGAATTGAAAACTCCGGATATGAATGGGTTGGTCGAAACTATTCCTTCGTGGGGCGTAAGACCTAAGTTGGCCTGCAGAATGATGCCATGCGGGCGGTCAACCAAAAGTTCTTTTTCTTTTAAAACAACATGGTTATTGTTGCCACAAAAAAATGACTGGATGCGGTTTTCGTTTTTTTCGATGTGCCTCCATTCAGGTTCGAAAAAACTCTTTAACTCTACTTCGGAAAGGGTTTCAGCCAGAAGAAATGGGGATGTATTGAACAAGTTTCTTTCAGGTCTGAACCAGTTGGAGTTTTCGGGCAATGCCACCTGTTCCCTAAAGCTGGCAAACAGGCCTGATAACAGGCTGAGATCTGCGCCAGAGGATGCTTCGCTATGATTGTGCATGAAAAGGGCCGAGAAAGCGAAGGTTTGTCCTTGGCCAACCTTCAAATAAACTGGCTTTGATTGCACAGCTACCAGCGACGACTCCCCTGCATACTCACCCAAAAGGGTTTCTGAGTTTAAGGCTTCAGGAATGGAGGTTTCACGATAGTTCTTTCCATAAAAGACCATCCCATCGGTGCAAGCCGAATCTGCTCCGTTGCTGCAAGCTATCATGAGCCATGGATTGCCTGTGGGCTCTTTCATGTTTTGGCGGCAAACTACAACTTTACCAAATCGTGCATCGTCGAAAATTCTCCTTTCAATATACTGGCTTACATAATACTCGTTCACCAGGCCTGCAGTGGCATGTTTTAGGCCAACATCCTGGAGGTAAACTACATCGGCTTTTACATCCGCTGCAGAAGTGTTTTCAACTTCAACAGCCACATTCCAACTGGTTCCGTATCCCGACAGGCGAAATATGCCTTTGTAAGTTAATTCATGATAAACTCCTTTGAAAAAGAATCCGGCATTAGTTACACAAAATTCACTTTCGCTTTGAGGCCCCAACAATGGTATAAGGCGGATTGAATCGGAGTGCAGCCGAAGATAAAGGTTGGCGCCATTGCGTGAATATGCCGTGGCAGGCATCATGCTGATTCTGACCGGATCGGCCTCAATGCTTTTAATAGAGCCTGTGGGCAAAAGGTCAACCCTCAAACCCGAATTATTCTCAATTCTCATTCAATACTTTATTTTTGATAATTGTGGGATGGTGGCTTTCATGGATTTTCAAATGAACCTAGAGCTCACCTTATTACCTCAGGTCCATCCTAATTTTAAACTCATTCTTGTGTAAATGTTTGTAATTTAGAACGATATGGCCTGAATGATTCGCCATGTCCATCACTGTTCCCTCAGGTTCAATATGAATGATATTCTGGAGGTTTTCCCCTTCAAGAACCAGTTCCCCTTCGAGGTCACGGTCGCCTTCAAGCGTAATAATTACCTGGGTTCCCACTTTTTCAATCCCAAGGATGTTTGAAGTGGTGTGAAGCATCCTAATCCCGCTGTCAAGTTCGAGACACACAGGTGTGAGTAATCCATGGAGTGCGGGCCAGGTTAACCTGCCTCCTGAGAATGGTATAGAAATTGTTTTCCCATTTTGCGGATGGGTGTATTTAACCCCGGAGTGGTGCTCTTCGATGTGGTAGTTTGCTACAAAGAGTAAGGCACGGCCATCTTCACAAAATCGTTGTCTAACTATGATGTCTTCATTATCTGCTTCGGCCTGGCTCAAGGTAGCGCCCGATCTTTGTAGCAGGGCTTTGTAAACCGGCTTATGGCCTTCGGTGTCGAATCCTATCCAGGTACCCAGGTGAAGCAGGCTTCCCTTACCGGTTTTTATGGCAATGCCGCAAGTTTTTTCTGTAATCGTCCTGGCTACTATTTCAATGTTGGCAGGCAAAACCTCAGGGTAGATCATCTGGGGGTTGGCGCATTTAATATCTTCAAAGCCAAGTATGTCAACCAATGGCGATTCAATCCTTTCAGTTGCTACAGGCTCAATGGCCAAAGCATCACGGATTATAGTACAGGGTTTTTGCAACAGGTCGCGGTCGGGCAGGTTGGGAAAAACTATCAGGTTGCAACCTGCTTCCAGCGCCTGCACAATGGTTTCCTGGTCTTTGGCGTTCATCTCATCTGTGCAGAACAACCATACCTGTTTGTAATGACTCAACTGTTCTGGTGAAGTTTGGGTTAAGTCGGCCATGTCGTAATCCACATTGAGCACCTGCAGTGCTTTCAGCAATCCGTCGTAATAAGCCGGTCTTCTGATCGACGAAGGTCTGAACTGCAGGCCCGATGCTCCTGTTTCGGGGCGCTCCAGCTCGGTGGCATAGTAGGGTGGGTAAAACAGCACACACACTTCTGCCCTTCGTTGTGCATTTAGAATGATATCGCTGCTGGTTGTCAATAATCGACTCAACTTCCTTACAGGTTCGAATGCGCTGGTTCTTTCGCCATTTGCTTTTATCGGTGTGAACCAATAGAATGTGTCGCCCGAATAACCTTTACGTGGGGGGTTTTTACCCTGTGAGAACATGTAGTAGTTCCATCCCTGTAAGCCGTTGGCAATGCTGGCTTTGTAAAACAGCTCCATTTCGCGGGGGTTGGTTACAACGTGAAACTCGCGCGATCCACTTTGGAACTCCGCGGCAAATAGCGGCCCCGAACCTTGCATGGCCTGGGTGATGTCATTTATGATGCGGTCGTCGTGCATGTTTCGGTACGACACAAATTCGGGTATATGATCAACCCCGAAAATGATTTCGCTGCGCTGTCCGTACAACTCCTCGTACATGGTAATGTTTACCGGAAACTCATAGCCCGAGCCATAAATCCAACCCGGCAGGTTATGGTAGAGGGGAACAGTTACGCCCCTTGACCTGATCGCGTGAACCAGCATCTTAAGATAATCACCAAAATACACGCGCCAGAAACAATGCCAGTCATAATCTCTTGCCCTATCAACCTTGGAGGAATAGGGGATCTTGCTGTCAGGAGGGAGTACTACATCCTGAAATCGGATATAGCTGGTGTCCCATGTAGCATTGAGCATTTCGATGCTACTATACTTTTGTTCTAAAAATTTTACAAACCTTTCCAATACATCGCCTGAATAGTCAGCCCCATGGGCCAACCAGGAGAACACACCAATCTCGTTGCATACCTGCATCATAATTACCGGACCGTTGTTCGAGGCCTGGTTCAGTGCTATCAGGGGCATGATCTGATTGTACCACGAAGTCACTTTTTCAAGAAAAATAGGATGAAAAAGGTTAACCCAATCTCCACCAATGAATTCGCCTTTGCTGTTTCGTACCCTCAGTTGGTCCTCGTGCTTTTGTAGCAGCCAGTCGGGCAATCCGGCACCCCTGAATTCGGCGAGAATGTAAGGTCCGGGTTTTAAAATGCAGGTCAAACCATATTCCGTGCATTTGGCCAGCCATCCTTTTAGGTCGCGCTCAGGGCAGGTTACGCCATCAAAATCAAACACTCCTTCACTTGGTTCGTGCCAGGCCCACGGAACGTAGGTGCTGATCGTTGTCAGGCCGGCCTCCTTGGCCCCTTCCAGATGTTTGCTCCACAACTCTTTTTTTATCCTGAAATAGTGAATCTCGCCGGAGTTCAAAAATGTTTTACGGCCATTGAGCCAAAAGCTTCCGTTTTTTACTTCAAAAGTCATATTGTACCTGTAATCCTTTTTTACACTTTGTAATTTGTCAATAGTATTCTCTGGGTTTTATTGGTTTTGTTGCTCATGAACTTGATTACTCATCCGTTTTGCCGTTGCCAGATTTTTGTTGTTGGTTTCTTGCCCTTAAAAGATCCTTAATTTCCATTGTTCGCCTGTCGGTCAGGGAATATCCCAAAATGAAAATTATAGAAAAAATACTAAGAAGCACCGGTACTCCAATTTCGACAATCCTCATCATCTTGAGCGTATGTGACGACTGCTTTTTAAGGGGTACTACTTTTTCGAGCAACCTGTCGATCTCATTTTGCAGGGAATGGTCGTAGGTATGCATTTCAATCTCGTTTAAGGCCTGTAGTATTCTTCCGGTACTTTGAGAAAGGTTCAGGTAATGGCTGCTGGTATTTTCGCTTTCTGTTGATTTTAAGTTGAAGTGGATGTAAAGGTCAAAAACTGCAAACCTGGAGCTATGCATTTTTACCTGCTGCAACAAATCTGAAGTTTCAGTAAAAAGGATACGGGTCTTACCGAGGTCGTTTCTGCTTGCAGCCTCGTTCAATTCGGCTTCCATCCGTTTAAGTCTTTCGGAAATGGTAGTAGTTATCGTTTCCTGGTCAAAAATAAACTGCCGACTTTTTTGCAGCATACCAGGCAGTTCAGAAAAGGATTTTGAGTTAAGCTCATTGAGTTTTTTTCTTGTTAAAACCTGAAGGTCTCTTATCTGGTTTTGAGCGTCCTGATTGAGCCTGATAGCTTCATTTCTGACTGTTGTCAGGTCGGTTTGATTTTCTGCAACCATCTCTGTTTGAGCAAAGTTTTTCAGCGCCCTTAATCGTGCTTCGATTCGGTCAACTCGCGTAACCTGTGTTTCATCGAAAAGCGTAAGCACAATCAAAGCCCCTGCAACAAAACTCGCCAGGGCGGTTCCCATTTTAATAAACCACCAGAATACTGAGTAGAAACTACCTTCGTTTCGCACACCGGTATTCAGGTCCTCCTCATCGCATATATCGCCAATCATCGAGGGGCCAAGAGTGAAAAAGAAAAGCATGCCCGCCGAAAGCAGCACCGTGGGTATTACTATCAAATAAGGATACTGTGGGTTGTAGCACACTATTTTCGACAATTGAGCAAGAACCATAAGTGCAATCGAGAGCATTAAGGTTTTGCGCTTGCCCAGCCTTGGACTGATAATGTTTAGTGGGAAAACGGCCAAAAGGCCCGTAATTGCCCAAATAGTTCCATTAATCCCTAACAAGAATGCTCCGGCCACCTTGTCGCCCCCAAAAACGTAGAATATGGGTATATACGAGCCCAGCAGACTCACAAAATTGAACCCCATAGCCAGGGTAAAAATGGTCAGGGTAAGCAGGATAAAGTTCCGGTTTTTCAGCGTCTTCTTCATATCGTGCCAGAAGGGTGATTTTTTTTGCCTTGCGATCCTGTGAAAACCCGGTTCGCGAAGGGAGAAGAACCACCACAACGACAATGGTAAAAGAATCAGAGCAACCAATATTGAAACATAGCGCATACCATCAACCTCAGTTCCTCCCACACCCCTGAATATTTCCATATTTGCCAGTGCAAAAAGCCAGGGAGTACTCATTGCGAAGAGGTTACCCACAAAGCTTTTTGCACTGAACAAACGTGTACGCGCATGGGGGTCGGTAGTCATTTCCATTCCCAGCGACCCATGCGGAATTTCGAAGATGGTGGTTGAAGTAAAAAAAAGTATCAGGGTAACGAGCAAGTACGAAAGTTGAAACCATTGAAAAGCCTGCTCAGTCGGGAACCAGCCCCTTACAACAGAACCTTGCGGAATCCACCAGATTACCACAAAAAACAATGCTACCAGAAGGCCTCCAACCAGTATAAATGGTCTGCGTCTTCCCCAGCGTGTTCGGGCGTTGTCAGACAAATGGCCTATCAACGGGTCGGAAACTGCATCCCACAAACGGGGTATAATCAAAATCACACCCAGCCAGAATGCGCTCAAACCCAGGCTGATGTTTCCCATCAGGCCAACAAGAATACCAGTAATATTGAACAATGCAATGGGAATGACACCACCGGAACCGTATGCTGCCAGTAGGGGAAACTTTAGTTTTTCGTCCGTTGCTGCCAATTGCCTCTTATCTGGTTCATTCTCCACCATGGTCTTTCGTATTTAGTTGTCAATAATAAATTACCACTTCAGCAGGAAACACATCAACAGCAATTTCGTTGTTGGTAAAATTTCTTGTTTCGTGGCCGTTAATGGTTACTCTTACAGGCAGCCTCGAACCGTTGAAGTTTCTAATGCGGATACCATTTTGGGGTAGTTGAACATCTCCTCGAATTGAGAAAGTGTAGCTTTGGTTGTGCTTTTTCACGGCATACGAAAGTTCACCAAAGTGTGTCGGTAGGTTTTCGACCGAAATGCCTTTTGGGTAATCAATCCAATCCTGCCGCAGTCCGGCTCCAAGGTTCAGGGTGCCATTAAGCTCGTCTTCGAATACGAACTTCGACCTGACCGCATTAATAAAGTCACTTCCAACCCAGGTGTGCGGCATGTCGCCTATGAAACGCGGAATACGGTATTCTCTCCACACCACCTCTGCCCAATGGTACCAGCCCTGTGGACGGAGGTCATCAAGGAAAAACTCGGTGAGTTCATGGGCTATTTCTGGTTTGCCTTTAAAAATGAAAGTACCAATAGCCCGGGTTTCGTATGGCGTATAGTTCGACCATTCGAGTTTCCCATCGCGGCGATCCCTGAAAAATTGCAGGTAACGATCAAAGGTATTGTAAAACTCCGGTCGAGGCAGATTCTGCATTTCATTGGCCGGCCAAATGGCGATTGTGGTGGATGTAGCATCGAAATCGCCAAGTTCAACGCAGCCCGGAATAAAATCGATTCTTCGGGTTTGCATGGCAAGCCTTATGGAGTTGTAAAGGTTTGCCCTGAAGGTGTCGCGCACACGTTTTATGTGCTCGTATTCTGCAGTGTTGCCCAAGATACGTTGCACCTCGGCAGCATCCTTCAAGCCTTTCATTACGAAGAAGTTGTCCCAGTACGAGTGCATGGGGTGGGCAGAATAACCCTCATGGCTGATTGATTCGGGCACGATTCCGTAATAAGCCCGGATACTGTCGTTGCCCAGCCTGAAATGATCTGTAGAGCGCTGAGCAATTAAGTACTCCATGTATCTTACAGCCTTGAGGATGTTGTGGTTTTTAGTCCTAAGAAAGGTTGTGTCCTTGGTGTAATCAAAATATTCTTTGATCAGGAAAATCAACTGACCCGGGCTGTCGTGCTGCGGCACGGGGTCGGGCCCGCGAAAATCGACCACGCATGGCACCTTTCCACTTTCGTATTGATATGGAGTAAACCACTCGATAAATTCACGGACTTCGGGTGTAATGCCTGATTTAAGCAGTGCGGAGGATGTGAGCGACCCATCGCGAATCCAGCTACGCTCGTAGGAGCGCGAGCCCGGCTGTATTCCGGCAAAGTCCCTGTTTATAAGAATGTAAAACAGATTGGCTTTGTATGTGTTTATGATTCTGTTGGCCGATTCGGGCAGGTTAAAGCTGATATGGTCGAAGCGCGAGCGCCAATAAGCAGCCACTTCCTCAAATTCTCTTGCAACTTGCTCGTTCGAAATATTCTCGTTTTCGAGAAACTTGGTATGAAAAGGAACAACTACAAAAAACTGAGTCTCCTCGCCAGGCTCCAGGCGAATATTATATTTTATCACACCATTTCCAAGACCATGGGGGTCGGTAACTGAGGATTGTCGGGGAAGGGTATTGGTACGGATAAAATCTACCAGGCTTCCCTGATCAAAAGTGGTGGTTGTGAACATGTCATAGGGTCTCAGGGAATACAGGGTTTTATCGTCAACCGAAATTTTTCCATGTCTTACTTCGGCTATCGAGTTGATTACTCCTGCCCCTCCCGGAAAATTTAAAAACTGGTAATAAGGATTCACCTGATAAGGCCTAATCAGCAAAAACAACTCGATATCTTTTGGCTCTGTCGAATTATTTTTCAGGTAATATCCAATGTTAAGCCGCGAGTTTACATTGGCTTCGCCAAAAGCAGTAATTCCTGTAACAAATGTTACATCATCGAGATTCCATGTAACGGTTGGAGTAAAGTCAAGCCTCCCTGTTTCCTTCGGGAAACTAAGCGACTGGCTGGCAGAAACATTGTTCCAGTTGTATATTCGGGTACCAATCCTCAGCATGGGCTCAATGGAGAACAGGCCTTTGTCCACTTCCACCTGTCCGTCTTCGCAAATCAGTGCTTCTCTGAGGTCGTTGTTTACTCCTGTGGCAGTCCAATATACGGCCTGCTCCAAAAATTGCCGTGGATAATCTCCTTCCGGTGCATGTCGGGCTTTGTATATTAAAAAATCACTGACAGTTTGCGATTCTTTTATGTCTAAAATATTGAGGTTTTCTATTCCAAATGATCGCCTTGATTTCCCTTCCGAAAGGTCAATTCTCAAGTAGCGGGCTTCCGTCTCAGGCATGCGCACAAAGCTTGCATCGGTGAGGTTTCCAGTTATTGTGTGAGATTTGTGCCAGTTTACGGCATCATTGGAAGTGAAAACACTAAACTTTCCGGCCTGGTGATCTTGGAGCCAATCTATGTGTATGCCACCAAACTCCCTGCGTGTACCAAAATCGAGCATAAAATGCTGATTTCTGGTATTGCGGCTTTGCCAGGATGTATTTTTATTGTCATCCAAAACTAAACCTGCGCCCTGGTTTCTGCGCGATGATGAAGCCGTAGCAATGGGTTTGGGATAAGTTTCGAGTCTTGGTGGCAGTTTTTCGAATCGAATGTCGTCAATCCAGATTGTTCCTTTGCCTCCAACAAAAGATGCCACAGTGAACTCGATCCGGTCGGCCCGTCTTAAAATCCTGTCTGTGGTCGGTCCCCAGGCAAAGGTTACATGCCGGTTACGGATGCGTACCTGGGTCCACTCGGTGGGAAATTCATAATTTCGCTTGTTGACCCACCATACATTGTCTCCCGACTCATCGATAAATTTGATTTCTAAAGTGTTCGATGGAGAGTCGGCCTTAATCCAAAAGGTAAACTCATAGTTGTCGGGTATGTCTAATGGAAACCATTTTTGAATGCCCCCGAAGCCCATACCTCTGGTGAAATCGTAGTCGAAACGGATGGCATTGCCGGTTTTTCCGGGCTCAAGCGAAATGCGCCCTTCAAACGCTTCCGATTTTAAAAGTTCCCAACCTTTTAAAGCTTCAAAATCATCTAATACTACACTTTGGGCATTCAGAGTTAGGGAAGTTACCCCAAAGGTTAAAAGTGCCAGAGCTTTTTTAATATTTCCGATTCTCATTTATCGTAAGGTTATTGTTATTGATGAACAACATGCTGATTCCATATTTTGGCAAAAAACAATGTACTCCGGGGTTTAATTTATATATTCAAAACCCAATCTCGAAAGACCTTTCTGAATGATTGGGTCTTTCATTACATAGTTCCAAACGAGACCGGTCCTGAAATTTTCAATCATCATCAGCATTGGGCCCTGCGCGATTCCAATATAATCGGAGTTTACCCAATCGACTGTTGGGTTAAAAGCATCATAAAATCCAAATCTTCCCCAAATGCGGTCACCGTAGCGCTCAATAATATTTCTTGCGGTAGGTATTACAACCTCTGGTGCAAATGGCAGGGATGAAAGAGGGCCATAAGGTGCAATGGTTCCATCGTCGAAGTAGTTGTACTCAGGGCTTGTGGCTCCGCGTCCGGCATATTCGATAAATTCGTGGCCATTGAAGTTGAACCTCGGGCCGGGGCCATCGCTTGCAGTAACGCCCCATGTAAGTGCATCGTAGCCTACCCAACCGTGAGGATTGTCAATGGCATATCGCTGTTGCGACAAAGTAGCACGACGGCTGTTTTCGAAGTAGCAAATGCCTTTTTCTCTCATAAAGCGATCGGCCAGACCTCTGAAGTCGATATAGGCATGTGCAAACTGATGCCCAAAAAGCGGTGGGAAAGCCACATGCTCAAGACCCTCATAGTAGGTGTGCCATTTGTATCCGCTAACCCAGGCATCGTAACTAACCTCAGCATTTTCCATACCCAACCCAGCTGCCAGAATGTATAAGAAAAGCGCCTCGCTGTACCCTTTCCAACCCATGTGGTGAAAACCTTTTTCAGGATACCATCCCATGCAAATGGTATTGGCAAATTCGCCACCCTCGGGAACGATCATAAATTCCCATTCGATTCGGGTTAACAAATATTCTGCAAGCCTGCGGATTTCCTGCTCCGTTTCGTTTTCCTGGTTGTAGTAGTTGCGTGCAAACAGAACGCCCATCATAAGCAATCCAGTGTCAACGGTCGAAAGCTCGCATTCAAAGTGTCGCTTGCCTGTTTCCATGCTCAAAAACCTATAGTAAAACCCCCTGTAACCGGAACTTACCGATTCGGAACTTTGTTCGGAATTTGCAAAGAAATTGAGCATATTCAAAGTAATTTGTGCAGCTCTTTCGCGCGTAATCCAGTTTCTTTCAACTCCAACAGCAAAGCTGGCCAAAGCAAAGCCCGAAGCTGCTATGTTGGTGGGAGCCCCCGGTGCGAGTCTGTCGGGTACAATACCCCATTCAGGATGATAATTTTGAAGGAAATACTGAAATGTGAAAAATTGAATGGAGTCAAGCATTTTCTCATCCTCAGCAGTAATCGGGAAATCTACACTTCCGAAAGACTTGAATTGCTGGGCAGGTTCCCTTTTGCACGATGCTAAGCTGAAAACCAAAAGAAGAAAAAAAACTGTTATTTTCATTTTTTTAAAAGTTAATTTTTTTTGAATTGTTTTGAATTTTGCTTTTATTTTGGCCATACCTGTGGCCGTCCGGCTCTTGGCCGGTTTTAAAAATATTTTTTCAAATTTTATAACCTATTGCTTAACAGGATATTGAACTATCCTGGCTGAAATGCCTATTTCCAGGCAAATTGTTTATTAATAGGTGAAACCTAATGCATCCAATCCCCTTCTTACATTTGCATTGCGCATAAACAAGTCCCAGATAAGTCCGGTGCGGTGGTTCTCGATCATAATGATGATAGGGCCCTGGTCAATGGCCAGGTACGACCTTGCAAACCACAGTGTAGTCAGGTTGAAAGCATCATAGAAACCATGCGGTCCCCAGATTCTGTCGCCAAGCACATAATAAAAAAACCTCAATGCCTGCATGCTGTACTCCGGGGTGAATGGCATTGACGATAAGGCAGCAGTTGGTGCAATAACCCCAACATCATTTGTAGGAGAACTGGCAGTATAGCCGCCTTCGATATCGCTGGCAGTTAAGCCCCATACATATTCCGAATATCCAACGAAATTTCTGGGGTTGTCAATACAATAGGCCCTGTTTATCAGGGTGTGAGCCACCAGTTGTTCCCAATAATGGGCATACCTGTCGCGCAGGTTCCTGGGGTCCAACCCAAGAAATGAGTAATGGGAGAAAAACAATGGACCGCCAAGGGTAGGCCCTAAAGGGAGCCTTATTCCGTAAAAAGTTTGATTGTTTACCATCGGATATCGCCCGTTGCGGGCCCAGCCCTGATGGTAAACCTCTGCAGGGATGGGATGTGTTGGCGAACCTGCCGCCAATACATAAACCATCAGAGCTTCATCCCAACCACCAATTTGATGGTTCATTGCCCATCCGAAATTGGGCGACCAGTGCCAATATAGGACATTTTCATTGTTTCGCCTGAAGAAACTCCATTGCACATTTTCGTACATCTGTTGAATGATAGGCACAATGGTTTGCTCTTCGGGCGATCCGTTTCGGAAGTATTCCTGAACAGCCAGCAATCCCTGCATAAGGAAAGCAGTTTCTACCAGGTCGGCCCCATCGTCGCGGGCGCTGAAGGGTATGGTGCGGCCGGTAGTACCGCTCATCCAATGTGGAAATGCACCATGGAACTTATCTGTATTGGTACGGTTCAGGAAATTAACTATGGTCTGAATTCGTTCAAATCCTTGCTGCCTTGTGATAAAATTTCGTTCAATGCCAACCAAAATAGCCATCAGGCCAAATCCGCTCCCGCCCATGGTAACCAGGTCGCCCGATCCGGAACGCTCCCTTGTTAACCCTGAAACAGGATGGGCGTAATCCCAGAAAAAGCGGAAGGTTTGTCGTTGGACCAGGGTAAGCAGTTCTTGGTCGGAAATTATCGGGAACTTTGGTGTACTGTCGATTCGGGTTCTGAAACCGAAAGAGTAATCGCCCGAAAGGTTCCCTCCCAGATTTTGCCCCGGAAAAATTCTGAGCCTGTAGAAGGAAAGCGGTTTTACCTGTTCGGATGGTTTGATAAACAGCGATTTTCTTGAAGGGTCGAAACGGTGATGATAACTTCCCGCGAATCCGCTCAAGAAGAAATCATCTTTATTGAACCGGTTTGTATCAACTGATGTGTTGAACCGAACCCTGATTTCAACATTCCGATAATCAATTTCGTTTATTATGGTTTGATTGACAACATGTCGATCGTTTACAAAAACCGAATCAATTTCTATTTCCGGAACAACGCCATTAGAATCATTTTCCCGACAGGAACTCAAAACAGCCATCAGAAAGGACACAACAATCAAAACAATTTTCATTACAAAGGCAGGGATTTGTAACGGGAGCAATACAGGGTACTGCTCCCGTTTTAAAGGCTTTATTAATTTGTGATTTGAGATACTTCTGCGTCGTAGAGCG
>DATIKH010000056.1:0-3943 GCA_035477775.1 Bacteroidales bacterium
GTCAGGAGCGAATAGGCAATGATTCCTTCCCAGGCTCTGGTGGCAAACCGGTTACCAACCATGCCGAGTTCTTTGTAAAGCTCTTCATCCTGGTTTGGCGAGAAAATCGGAACGTCGTGCATCCCCAACTCCTTCAAAATCATTTTATGGCCAACGGCATATTGCCCGAAGCGGCAGGGGCCGCTTCCGGAAGGCATGAAGAATGCCGACATTGCGGGCTGGAAACCGGGCGAAGAAATTTTCTTGAGCATATCTCCAGCCGTCAGTATGTAGGGATAACATTCCTTTCCCGAAACATAGCGTTTGCCGATGTCGAATGACTCGTGGTCGCTCTCGGGCAAAACTTCGGCATCAACTCCACAGTGATTAAAAGCAGCTTTCAATGCGAAAGAGTGATCCGACATGAAAGGAATAAAAATTGTCCTTTTGTTGATGGTATGACCGTTAGCTGAGAACCCCGGCTTTCTTTTCAACGGTTTCAGGTCTGAACTTTTAATTTCAGCGCCTCCGTTCTGACTCTTGATGCTATCAATGAATGCCTCGCACCGGGTGATAATCCCCGTATCGGCGCTGTGTTCGTCGATTTCGATGTTCAGGAAAGGTTTTCCCTGCAATTCTTCCGAGAAATACTTCAGGATAAAAGAATCGGGCCCGCATGAAAAATTAGAAATATAGAGAGCGTATAGATTCTTTGTGTTGCGTATAAATCTGGCAGCCCTCATAATCTTCTGACCCGAAAACCAATACATGTTCGGCCATGTTTCTTTGATGGGCGTTTCATCCATGGGAAGCATATCCATGGGGAACGTCAGCATATTGATGTTCAGCAGTTTTTTAGGGATTTCAAGATTTACGCCAAAATCATAAGCATTGTAACCTCTTCCGACTATTGCCAGGGCGATACCCGAATGCGACGACAATACTTCTTTTCCCTTGCTTTTAATTTTCTCAACAAACGCTTCCTGTGCAGCTTCTGCTTTGCCGAGGCTGTTCTTTATTGCTTTACGTTTTATGTTGTAGCGCTTTAGAACCCTAAAAAGCTCATCGGCCATATACTCCCGGCCTCTTCCCAAATCAATAACCGGGGCCAGCACATGGGCATTCTGTACTGAGTTTTGCGAAACGTATGGAATGGTTTGGATGTGAGGGCAGGACACTCCCCAGGAATATTCATCACCCGCCTTGGCCAGGTTGGCCATGGAAGGCATCAGAATGGCTTCAACCTTTTCCTCTTCGAAGCTTAAGACGTGTCCGAGCGCTACTTTTACGGGAAAGCAGGCATCGGTAAAACCAAATTCAACACCTCGTGTAACAATCTTACGGTTCGTTTTTGGAGATACCACCACTTCAAATCCAAGCTCATGCAGAATCGTTGACCAAAATGGCAGATAATCCTGGATGTAGAAAACATACGGAAGGCCTATTTTTACCTTTGGTTTACTTTTAGCGTGGGCCTTAGAGTCGTCAATTTTCAATTTGCCGGAGTAATTCTTGTGGGCTTCCATAAGCGCCTCTTCACGGAAAGCAAAAAGGTCGGGAAACTTTTGTTCAGGAGGCGAACTTCTTACATCATATTTATCGCATCTGCCTCCGTAGAAAAGCATATTTTGAGCGCCATCTACTTTTATTTTGTTGATATCGCACGCATTGGTGCAGGCATTACACTGAAAGGAACTGATTTCATAATCCGTTTCCGACAGTGAAAATCCCCTGAATTGGGTTCTTGCGGATTCTGGTCCTGACTGATGTTTCATAGCTATAAGCGCCATGCCTATTGCCCCGGTAACATCATGGTTAGGTGGCACAAAAACCGTTTTGCCGGTATATTTTTCGAAGGCGGCTACTACAGATTTGTTAAATGCAACGCCTCCCTGAAAAAATATCTTTTCACCGATATGTCTCCCCGTAACCACCCGGTTTATATAATTTTCAACAATGCTGTAGGCCAGGCCTGCCAGCAGGTCATCCTTTCCGGCTCCTTTCTGAAGATTGGCCATCAGGCTGTTTTCCATAAACACGGTACACCGCTCCCCAAGCCGGCATGGAGTTGCCGAATCCAAAGCCAATTCTGCAAATTCATCTTTGACGGCCACATTCAGTTTTTCGGCCTGTTCTTCAAGAAAAGAACCGGTGCCCGCTGCACAGGCTTTGTTCATTTCAAAATCTACAATAATGCCGTCGCGGATTGATATGTACTTCGAATCCTGTCCGCCGATTTCGAAAATGGTATCTACCGATGGATCGTGGAAAATGGCGGCAGTGGCCTGGGCTGTAATTTCATTTTTTACGATATCGGCTCCCACATAATCGGCAATCATATACCGGCCCGAACCGGTGGTGCCCACGCCCTTAATGTCTATTTTACTTTTTAACTGTTGATATATTTCCCTAAGTCCCTGCTTTACTGCATCAATAGGCTTACCTGCCGTCATAAGATAGCTCTTCGCTAAAAGGCGGCCATGGGTATCAGTAACTGCAAGGTTGGTGCTTATCGAACCAATGTCAATACCAAGATATGCCTCAACAGGAGAGTCGTTTTTCTCACAATGGGCTTTGTTGTTATTCATTTCGGCACTCATGCCTGGCGCCACAAGCCCTGAGCCGTTTCCATGCCTTGCAAAAAAACCGTCATTTTCCCATACCAATGGCTTGTTGATGTTGGCCATGTTTTTGCCGGTTTCCAATAATGGCCTGAAATCAAAAAATACAAAATCTTTAGATGTTTTCTCGTCTTTATCCTTTAACGCCGCTCCAAGCGCCCCCATCAAAGCGAAATCGGGGGGAACAAAAATATTTTCGAGTCCAAAGACCTCCTGAAATGCTTTAACCATGCCCTGGTTGGCAGCAACGCCTCCGTGAAACGACACGGGTGTCGGAAGGTCTTTCCCTTTGGCAATACTGCTTTTGAAATTCCGGGCTACGGCAAAACATAGTCCCGACACGATTTCTTCCATGGGCGTTGCAATCTGCTGCAGGTGTATCATGTCGGATTTGGCAAAAACGCTGCATCGGCCTGCAACTTTTGACGCTTTCTTTGCTTCAACAGCCAGTTTGCTGAATTCTTCAATCGTAAGGTTCAGGCGTTCGGCCTGTTGCTCAAGAAACGAGCCCGTTCCGGCAGCGCATACCGAATTCAGGGAGAAGTCCTTTATGTGACCGTTTTCAAGCAGAATCAGTTTGGAATCCTCGCCCCCAATCTCAATTACGGTATTAATGTGGGGATGCAGTTTTTTGATGGCATAGGATTGGCAAGCTATTTCGTTATTGAAGCTTACACCGAGCACAGAAGCAAGCGACTTGCCCGACGAACCCGTAATGGAAAGCGAGGCCTGAGCATATCGGCCGGAAATTTCTTTCAGAAGGTCGTGCGAAACCCCAATAGGATTTCCATAATGCTTTACATAATGTCCTTCAACTTTTTTACCCTCGAAATCTAAAACTACAACTTTTACAGCTACTGAACCCGCATCCAGGCCGATAAAATACATCGAAAGGTTCCTCAATTTTGGTCAATTTTAGGCTTCCTCTTCCGAACCTGGAAACTTTGCTTGTGTGTGCTATTTCGAGCTCACTTCTTACCTGTTCAATCCCGCACTAAAACATCCAACTCCGGGTTCTATCCTCTGCTCAATACTCCTTTTAATAAAAATTGGTTCGGTCAATTGCTGGCCAATGAATCAATATTTACACATTAATCAAAATTATTGATTTTTCGTTATCTGCCGTCAGGCTAGGCTGATATTTAATGTTAATGTAACTTTTTTGGGATTGGTTTGTGAAACCAGAATGTAACTAAAAGCTAAACTCCGATGAAAATCCACTATACCTTAAGAAAGTCTGAAAATATTTTTAAGTTTTTCCGGAAAAAATACTTCGCGTAAACCTAATTCTAAACATGTTGTTGGTAACAATAATTATGCTTTTCCGTGTCTTGGATTATATG
>DATIKH010000057.1:0-43317 GCA_035477775.1 Bacteroidales bacterium
ACGTTGCGAAGCTCGCGTATATTGCCGGTCCAGTGAATTTTTTTCAGCTCCTCATAGGCGCCGGATGTAAACCCTTTTGGGGGCATTGTCTGCTCCGACAGCACCTGGGCCAAAAAATGATCGGCCAGCAGCGGAATGTCGTCGGTGCGCTCGTTGAGCGAGGGGACATGGATCAGTATCACGCTCAGGCGGTGGTACAGGTCTTCGCGAAAATTTCCCTGTTCAATTTCCTTATGAATGTTCTTGTTGGTGGCAGCTACTACTCTTACATCGACCGGTATGTCCTTTTCGCCGCCCACGCGCATGATCTTGTTTTCCTGAAGCGCTCTCAAAACCTTGGCTTGTGCCGCCAGGCTCATGTCGCCTATTTCGTCGAGAAACAGGGTTCCGCCTGTGGCCATTTCAAAGTTGCCTTTTTTCTGTTTAATGGCCGAAGTGAACGAGCCCTTTTCGTGTCCGAAAAGTTCGCTCTCGATCAGTTCGGAGGGTATAGCTGCGCAGTTGACTTCAACAAACGGCCCAGCAGAGCGGTTGCTCAACTCGTGGAGCCAGCGCGCTACCAGTTCTTTTCCGGTGCCGTTGCTCCCTGTGATGAAAATGCGCGCATCGGTGGGCGCCACCCGTTCGATCATTTCCCTGATGCGAAGCATGGCCGCAGAATTGCCTATCATTTCGTAAGTTTTGCTCACCTTACGCTTGAGTACCCTGGTTTCGGTTACCAGCCTGGTTTTGTCGGTGGCATTGCGTATGGTTATCAGGAGGCGGTTCAGGTCGAGGGGTTTTGAGATAAAGTCGTAAGCCCCTTTTTTAATGGCTTCAACCGCTGTTTCGATGGAGCCGTGGCCTGAGATCATTACCACCGTAACATCCGGGTCTTTTTCCTGAATTTTGGCTAACACTTCTATGCCGTCCATCCTGGGCATTTTGATGTCGCACAGCACCAGGTCGAAGCGGGTTTTTTCCATTTTTTCTAAACCTTCGAAGCCATCTTCGGCCACTTCAACTTCAAACTTTTCATATTCCAATATTTCCTTCAGCGTATTACGAATGCTCCGCTCGTCGTCAATAACCAGTATTCGCGCCATGTACTTTTATGTATTTGAGTTTTTCAAAATTAATGATATTGGGAATAGAAACCATACATTCTTGAAATGCTTCTATTCAAACAACAGCAGGGAGGTATATGTTGCTGGTTGATTTTAATGCAAAAAAGCGCAAAAATGTGCAAAACATGGATTATTTGCACATATACCGGAAATATTTGTTAACTAAGCATAAAAATTCTTCTAATTGCCTTAACAGTAAAAAAAATTGCATTAATTTGGACACAATAATCCGGAATCTGAGGAATTGAATCGACCCTAAAAGTACCAAAACCATTACCCCATAAACCGCAATTCATTCATTTTAATTCAAACAAACAACAACAAAAAAATGGACAGAAGAAAATTTCTTGCGAGCGCCGGCCTTGCAGTTGGGGCCATGATGGTAAGCCCCCTGGCAGGGGTTTCGGGACAAAATGAGCCGCAAAAAACAATCAGGAGCAAAAGGAGGTTTGCCCTGGTAGGTACAGGCATCAGGGGGGTGAATATGTTTGGCCGGGATCTGATGCGCGATTATGGGCAGTATATCAACCTGGTGGCCCTGGTGGATATCAATCCGGGGCGGCTTAGGTTTGCCGATGGTTTCATTGGAGCCGGTTGCCCAATTTACACCAATCTGGAAGAGATGATCACAAAGCAAAAACCAGATGTGCTGATTGTTACTTCCGACGATGCCTCGCATCACGAAATTATCGTGAAGGGGATGGAAATGGGTTGTGATATCATTTGCGAAAAGCCCTTAACGATCGATGAGCATAAATCGCAGATCATTATTGACACCCAGGAGCGTACCGGACGCAACATCATTGTTACGTTCAACTACCGGTATCCGCCTTACCGGGCCAGATTGAAAGAACTGATCATGGGAGGTCTTGTGGGCAACATCAACACGGTTGACTTTCACTGGAACATCAACCACAGCCACCTGATGCGCTATATGCAGCGCTGGCACGGACATACCATTAGCGGTGGAACGCTCTGGGTGCATAAATCCACGCACCATTTCGATATGGTAAACTGGCTTGTAAATTCAGAGCCGACCGAAGTTTTTGCTTATGGCTCGCTCGACCGCTTTGGAAGGCGCGGCCCATTTCGCGGAAACAAATGCCGCGATTGCCGGCACACCGCTCGGTGTGCTTATTACTGGGATATTATGAAAGATCCGCTGCTTGTTGGGCTTTATGTTGACAATGAACATTACGATGGCTACATCAGGGATAATTGCGTTTTCAGACGTAGTATAGATATTTTCGAACGCCATGCTGCGGTAGTGCGGTACGCCAACGGGGTCATGCTCAATTACTCGCTCACGGGCGATACGGATTTTGATGGCTATTGGATTGCCTTCAATGGAACAAAGGGCCGCCTCGAAGCCAGAATAGAGGGTTATCCAAGCAAAGGATTTGCCGAACTGGTGTTTACACCCATTGAGCGGTTTACCGATAAGACACCCAAAATTCACCGGGTCGATTTTACACCCGGCGGGCACTGGGGCGGCGATCCCCTGATGATGGACAAACTGTTTAAAGACCCCGATATGCCCGATCCGCTGAATCAACAAGCTACGCTTCGCGATGGTGTCATGTCGGTACTTGCCGGAGTGGCGGCAAGAAGAAGCTCTATTACCGGAAAACCAATAGAAATTAAGGGCCTGACTTCGCTCGAACCAAGAGCTGTAAGATATTAGGAAAAAAATGGTTATTGCCGGAATGTACCAGGGTGGGTTATTGCTGATTGTGGGCAACCCCACCTTTTTAATGAACCTCCTTTAAGACGGTTTACCCGCAAAAAGTAAATTTAAAACTACATAAATGGACAGACGAAAGTTTCTTGCCAATGCCGGCCTGGCTGCCGGAGCCATCATGATGAGCCCTTTGGCTGGATTGGGATCCCAGCCGGGCAAAACAACTCCTTCGAACCGAAAAAAATTGAAACTCGGAGTGGTTGGGACAGGTATTCGTGGAGTCATGCTTTTTGGCCGCGAACTCTTGAGGGATTTCGGCGATCATGTTGAGTTGGTAGGTCTGATGGATGTAAACCCCGGGCGGCTTCGGTTTGCCGATGGTTTTGTAGGTGCGGGTTGTCCGGTTTTTACCGACCTCAGAGAGATGATCCGTAAACAAAAGCCCGAAGCGTTGATCATTGCTTCAGTCGATTCGGTACACCATCAAAACATTATTGACGGCATGGAAATGGGCTGCGACATCATCTGCGAAAAACCCCTCACTACCGACGAGTACAAGGCCCAGGCCATCATTGACGTGCAAAAGCGAACCGGTAGAAAAATGGTGGTTACTTTCAACTACCGCTATCCGCCCTATCGCGCCAAAATGAAAGAATTGATTATGGGCGGACTGGTTGGTCAGATCAATACGGTCGATTTTCACTGGAATATCAACCACAGCCACCTCAACCGCTATATGCAAAGGTGGCACGGCGAAATGCAGCATTCGGGCTCGCTCTGGATTCATAAATCATCCCATCATTTCGACCTGATCAACTGGTACCTCAATTCGGAACCGCAGCAGGTTTACGCACATTCCTATCTCGACCGTTTTGGGCGCCGTGGGCCATTCAGGGGCAATAATTGCCGCGATTGTCAGCACACGGCCAAATGCCCGTATTATTGGGATATCCTTCAGCAGCCGTTGCTCAAAGGACTGTATGTTGACAATGAACATTACGACGGGTATATCAGGGATAACTGTGTTTTCCGCAGGAATATAGATACTTTCGAAAGGCATTCGGCGGTAATTAAATACATGAATGGGGTTATGGTAAACTATTCGCTGACTGGCGACACCGACTTCGACGGCTATTGGGTTGCATTCAATGGCACCAAGGGCAGGCTCGAAGCGCGTCTTGAAGGGTATCCAGTAAAAAATTACGCCGAAATGGTTTTTACCCCGATCGAAAGGTTCACTGAACGCAAACCTCAAATATTCAGAGTCGATCTGGTGGATGATGGTTACTGGGGGGGTGATGCCCTGATGATGGATCACCTGTTGGTAAATCCCGATAAGCCCGATCCCCTCGGACAGAAGGCATTCCTGCGCGATGGGATCATGTCGGTGTTGCCCGGTATCGCTGCCAGAAGAAGTGCGCTTACCGGCAAACCGGTCGATATCAAAGGGCTTACCAGTCTCGAGCCCCAGGCTGTTCGACCTGCACAAACCTAAAATTGCAGGGTCGATTCCAAAATCCTTAAACAAAAAAAGGCTGTAACCTTTCTCCGGTTACAGCCTTTTCGTTTTTTCAGCGTGATACCACTATTTGTGTCGTATCCATTTCCATAGTTCGGCATAATCAATTTTCTTGCCGTACATGAGTATGCCTGTTCGGTATATCTTGGCTGCCACCCAGGTTGCAAAAAAGAATCCTGCCACTAACAATGCAGCCGATAGTGCCACTTCGCCATAAGGTACGCCAAACGGAATACGTACCATCATGATGATGGGTGAGGTCAATGGTATTATCGAAAGCCAGAAAGCCATGGGGCCATCAGGGTTTTCCAATACTGCCTGCATCATGATGATACCAAAAATGAGTGGTATGGTAACCGGCAGCATAAACTGCTGTGTATCGGCTTCATTGTCAACTGCCGACCCAATTGCTGCAAACATGGCTGCATACAACAAATAGCCCCCAATGAAAAAAAACAGGAACGACAATATGATAACCGGAAAATTAATGGCAGCAAGTCCTTCCAGTATTTGACCTGCAAAGGTGTTTTGTGCCTGGGCAGCTTCCACCTGTTGCTGCAGTGCAGCAGGATCGAGCGTTTGAGCGCCGGTAACGTAAATCTCCTCTTCGGGAGTGAACCGGAAAACTTCGGGAAAGGCGCTCTGTACCCCCGTAACAATTCCAAACGTTAATACCACCCAGATCACAAATTGGGTAAGGCCCACCAATCCAACTCCAAAAATTTTGCCCATCATGAGTTGAAAGGGCTTTACACTTGACACGATGATCTCAACAATCCGGTTGGTCTTTTCCTCCAGAACACCCCTCAAGACCTGTGAGCCGAAAAGGAAAATAAAAATGTAAATCAGAAAACCTGTAACAAACCCCAACCCCATGCTCACTTCAGGAAAATCGGTACGGGCCTGACCATCTTCATCCAAACGTATTGTTGCAATGCTGATGCGGGTTTCTACCGCCATCAATACCTCAGGGTCGATGCCGTGTACGGTCAGCTTCAGGCCTTCGAACTCAGTTTTTAACAAGGATTCCATGTGGGATCTTGCTCCGAAATTCACCGTTCGCAATGTAAAAATCCTAAGGCTTGCCGGCGATTGAAAAGCAATGTCGGGGATGTGCAATACAGCATCGAATTTTTCTTCTCTCAGCAGTTGTTTGGCCGATTCTATGTCGGTTTCAAGATTGGTAAACTTGTAATTCGGGGTATCGGTAAAGACATGAAAAAACAGCTTCGAATCGTCAACAACGGCTACATTGTACTCGGGGTCACTCAGGGCTACAATCATGGCCGGGGCAATCATCAGGGCAGCCATGAGCAGGGGGCCCAGAATGGTCATCACTATAAATGAGCGCTTTTTGACACGGCTCAGGTATTCGCGTTTTATTATGACAGAAATTTTGTTCATGGAATGGAGTTTTTTATTCTGACAAATAGCTGTTGGCTTCAGATGATACTTTGTACTCATCACCTTCCTGAGGGAATTTGCCGGTTACAGTTTTTATGAAAATATCATTCATGGATGGCATAAGCTCATTGAACGACACCACCGTGGAAGCCGTAATGACTTGCTTCAACAGTTCGTTTGAACCGGCATTTCCCAAAATTTTTACGCGGGCATTCACCAGTCCGTTTTGAGGTACAGCGCTGATTAACTCGAAGCGGTGGTCGAACAACTGGTCAACCGGCCTGTTCAACTGGCTTAGCTCCAACTGGAAAATATTGGTTGAGAAGTCTTTTTTAATCTCCCGTACATTTCCATCGAGAATCTTTTCCGATTTGTTGATCAGGGCAATGTTGTCGCAAAGCTCCTCGACCGAAGCCATATTGTGGGTCGAGAAAATAATTGTGGCGCCTTCCTCGCGCAGTTTCAAAATTTCCTGTTTCAGCAGGTTTACATTTATTGGGTCGAACCCGCTGAATGGCTCATCGAAGATCAGCAGGTCGGGCTTATGCAATACGGTGATTATGAATTGCACTTTTTGGGCCATCCCTTTCGAAAGTTCTTCCACCTTCTTGCCCCACCAGCGCATGAGGTCAAATTTTTCGAACCATTCCCTGAGCAGTTTTTTGGCCTTCTGCTCGGGAACCCCTTTCAACTGAGCCAGATACACTGCCTGCTCCCCAACCTTCATCTTTTTGTAGAGCCCACGTTCTTCGGGCAAATATCCGATGTGCCTGGCATGATCGGGGGTCATTTTTTCGTTTCGGTAATAGATGGTTCCTTCATCGGGGGCTATGATCTGATTGATAATCCTGATAAAGGTGGTTTTGCCAGCTCCATTCGGCCCGAGCAGTCCAAAAATACTGCCTGATGGTATTGCCAGGCTTACGTTGCTAAGGGCCTTATGGCCGGTGTATGACTTGCTCACATGCTCCGCCTTAAAAAGGTATTCCATAATTGATTGGGTGCATTAGTGTAAAAATCGGTCGGTTATATGTTGAGTTTTGCTTCTTGTTGAAGATAAGGCTGGTAAAAGCCTAGTTTCTGCCTTAGAAGCTCCCTGCAATGAATACAGTCCCAAAATTGTTCTGACTAAACATGTACGTTTCGAAAGGATTCAAAATTATGCATTTTTTGTTATGGCAATACCGCCTCGCAGCAAAAAGCCTGCAAGTGATTCTAATGCATAGGACAAATAATGCTATTGGATATCCGTGAAGAATTTAAGTTCGGGTTCGCATCTTAGCTGAATACTTCCTTCATCCGTTCAAAGAAGCTCTTTTCGCCTTTTTTGGGGTTGGGCTGGAAGTTTTCCGAAAGAGCCATTTTTTCAAGCATAGCACGTTCTTCCCTGGTAACGGCCTGGGGTGTCCAGACATTGATATTTACCAGCAGGTCGCCCCGGCCATATACATTTACCGAGGGTAAGCCTTTTCCTTTAAGCCTTAAAACCCGGCCTCCCTGAGTGCCGGGTTCTACTTTTATACGGGCCTTGCCTTCCAACGTGGGAATCTCGACTGTGTCGCCCAAAACTGCCTGCGAGAAGGTAATATAATGGTCGTAAAGCAGGTTGTTTCCATCGCGAATGAGCTTTTCGTGGGGCAATTCTTCAATCACCACGATCAGGTCGCCCGGAACTCCCCCGCGTGCAGCGGCATTGCCTTTGCCGCTCAGCGAAAGTTGCATGCCTTCGGCAACCCCGGCGGGAATGTTGATTGGAATCACCTCGTCTTCTTTCACGATGCCGTTTCCGAAGCATTTCTGGCATTTATCAGTTATTACCTTGCCTTCGCCACCGCACGTAGGGCAGGTATTGGTTGTTTGCATGCGGCCCAGAAAGGTGTTTGTAACCTGTGTAACCCGCCCCATGCCCTGGCAGGTGTTGCAAGTATGAAATGCGCCTCCGTCTTTGGCTCCGCTTCCGCCACAACTCTTGCACGAAACGTATTTGCTGACCTTTACTTTTTTTTCAACCCCACTGTTTACTTCTTCTAAAGTGAGCTTAACCTTGAGCCTGAGGTTGGTGCCGCGATTTACCCGCCGGCCTGAGCTGCGGCCAAAACCTCCTCCAAAACCTCCAAAGCCTCCAAAAATATCACCAAACTGGCTAAAGATATCTTCCATCGACATTCCGCCGCCATATCCGCCGCCAAAATTGTTGCCCATTCCGGCATGGCCAAACTGGTCGTAACGTTGTTTCTTTTCAGGATTACTTAGCACTTCGTAGGCCTCGGCGGCTTCCTTAAATTTTGCTTCAGCCGAAGCATCACCCTGATTTTTGTCGGGGTGAAATTTTAGCGCTTTTTGGCGGTAGGCCTTCTTTATCTCTTCGGGGCTGGCATTGCGCGAAACACCCAGAATTTCGTAGTAATCTCTTTTTGACATGAATTGAAAGCTCTTTTAATTGGCTACCACCACCCTGGCGTATCTAATAACCTTTCCATTCAGCACGTATCCCTTTTGCAAAATTTCAACCACCTTGCCTTTGAGCGAAGGGTCTGGAGCCGGAATATGCGTAATGGCTTCGTGAAGATCGGTGTCGAAGTCGTTATGAACCGCGTCAATTGCTTCAACTCCTTTTTGCGCCAAAATAGTCTTTAGTTTGTTTTTTATCAGTGTAATGCCTTCCAGATCGTTGGGCTGTATATTATTATTGTCTTGCAGGGTGCTTGCCCGCTCCAGGTCATCAACAACGGGTAGTAGCGCTGTAACTATGTCGGCTGCAGCTGTTTTGGACAGTTCGATGCGTTCTTTTGATGTGCGCTTACGGTAGTTGTCGAATTCCGAAAATAATCTTAAATGCTTGTCGTTCAGTTCTGAAATTCTGGCTTCGAGTTCTTTGATGCGATCTATCAACTCCTGATTCAGATCATCCGATGCCTGCGGCAATACCGGTTCATGGGTCTGCGAAGTGTTTATCTGGTCATTTTGCTCCCGGCCCATGGCTTCGGATGCCTGTTGATGATTGTGCAACGATTTTTCCTGATTAAGTTCTTGTTTTTTGGAACTTGCTTTTTTCTCCATACAATAACCTGAAATAGTATTTCACAAAAAAATAGTGTCAAACTGGTATCAAATGCCTTGCCAGTTTGAAAAAAGTAGTCATTTTGTCAGGAATCAGGAGATGCGTTTGATGTCGGCGCCAATTTGTTGCAGGCGCTTGTCTATTTGCTGATATCCCCTGTCAATTTGTTCTATATTATGAATAATGCTTTTGCCAGGTGCGCTCATGGCGGCAATAAGCAAGGCCACGCCTGCCCTGATATCGGGCGATGCCATTTCCAGGGGTCTTAGCGAATATTTTCGTTCGAGGCCAATAACGGTGGCCCTGTGGGGGTCGCACAAAATAATCTGAGCGCCCATGTCGATAAGTTTATCGACAAAGAACAGGCGGCTTTCAAACATTTTTTGATGTATCAACACACTACCCTTGGCTTGGGTCGCAACTACCAGAACTATGCTGAGCAGGTCGGGGGTGAAACCAGGCCACGGGGCATCTGAAATGCTCAAAATGCTGCCGTCGATAAATGTTTCCACTTCATAGAGTTCCTGGGCGGGAATGTATATATCTTCGCCCCGGCGTTCCAGAATGATTCCCAGTTTTTGGAATATTTCCGGTATGATTCCCAACTCGTCAAAGGCCGTATCTCTTATGGTCAGTGCCGATTGGGTCATTGCGGCAAGCCCTATAAAGCTTCCGATTTCAATCATGTCAGGTAGCATGCGGTGCCTGCAGCCACCCAATTTGTTAACTCCTTCAATTGTCAGCAGGTTCGATCCAATGCCCGAAATTTTTGCTCCCATCCTGTTGAGCATCTTGCATAGTTGCTGCAAATATGGCTCACACGCGGCGTTGTAAATGGTGGTGGTTCCCTCGGCCAAAGCAGCAGCCATAACCACATTGGCAGTTCCGGTTACGGAAGCCTCATCAAGCAGCATATAGCACCCTTTGAGCCGTTTCGCGGTAAGGTGAAAGAGGTTGTTGCTCGAATCGTAGGTAAACTGGGTTCCAAGTTTCTCCAGACCGATAAAATGGGTGTCGAGCCTTCTCCGGCCTATTTTGTCGCCTCCTGGCTTGGGCATGTTGGCCTTGCCAAAGCGCGATACCATTGGCCCAACAATCATTACCGATCCACGCAGTTGTGTTGCCTTTTTCTTAAACTCAGGCGTGTCTAAAAAATCAAGGTTCACGGAGTCTGCTTTAAACGACCACGTGTCTTGCGAAAGTTTGGCTACCTTGACCCCTAAATCGGCTAGGAGCTCAATAAGTTTATTTACATCCAGAATATCAGGAATGTTTTCTATTACCACTTCCTGGTCGGTAAGCAGCGTGGCGCAAATAATCTGTAGCGCTTCATTTTTGGCTCCCTGGGGTATGATTTCCCCATGGAGTTTTTTGCCTCCTCTAATCTCGAATGATGCCATAGGTTATCCCTTTTTTAGTTATGACAAATATACATTTTTGCAATCAGGCATGGATACCAGTTGCCTAAAAATGTGGATTAAAGGGGTGAGGTTGGATTGGGTTAGATGGGCTTGTTTTTTTTCGAGCGAAACTGAAATGGTTTCCCGGGTATAGGTTTCGGGTGAAATTTTTTCTTTTTGTTAGTCCTTATGGGAGTAACCACTTCGCTTGCCTGGGTGAGTTTGATGCTTTCGTCGAGTTGGAGTTTGCCATGCGAAAGTTCTCTCAGATGAAGGCCGATTTCCTCGTCGGTTACCGTGTCGCGGTTCCAGGTAAGGTACGATTTTTTCAAATGATTGGCAATGAGCTTCACAAGGGCTGTTTTCTCGGCACCTTCTTCAAATTCGCAGGCCTTCTCAATAATCTTTTCAATGTGGCGGCCATAGTGCTTGTACTTGATGTGATTGCTGGCATATTCCAACCTTTCGGGTTTGCGCGACAGGCTTTGTGGGGAAGGGATGGGGAAAGGCGAATTTACATCCAACTTGAAATCAGACATGATGAACAGGTGGTCCCACAACTTGTGTTTAAAATCTGCAACATCGCGCAAATGGGGGTTTAGTTGCCCCATCACATTGATAATGGCCTTTGCCTGATTATTACGCTTTTCGGGATCTTCGATCTCCATGATTTGCTCAATCATTTTCTGAATGTTTCTACCGTATTCAGAAATGCTCATTTTCGAGCGTTGAGAATTATACTCCATAAAGGGTTTAAAAAAATGTAGTATTTGATAAGATGTAAACGAACTATTACAGGCCGGTATTTCTTTTAAATGAATGAATCAGTTTATAAAACATCTCAAAGCTAAAAAAGCCGGCCTAAGGGTTTTCTTTTCAAGCTAAAAATATGTATCTCTTTTTTCTTGGTTGTAACAGTGAGATCGCTTCAAGACAGGAATCCGAACTAAACTATAAATTGCTGTTCTCGGATGAAACCAGGAATGTTTTAATATTTCTGCAAAGGTATAATATTAATTCTCATTTTTGCAGCCAGATTTTTTTATTTGGCTTTTATGCCTGGTTTATGTTTGCTCCTTTTAAAGGTCCAAATATTTCAAAAACATGCATTACGGCTAAAGTACAAAGCTGCAAATCTGAAAAGTTTCCGCTGCTAATGGGTTTGCCTTTGGATTAATCAACGAAAATGATCTCAAAAGGTTCAGTAAGAAAGCGCGCCTCACCTTTTTCATTTAACCCTGGAAAAAAACATAAACTTGCACGACGAATTGGAAATTCAAAAACGAAACTATGAGTACAAAACTTGTTTCAATTGAAATACTTAAAGATTTCTTAGAGAAAATTCTTCAAAAAGCGGGAATGCCTCAACCTGATGCTGTAATCATGGCAGAAGGACTTTTAAAATCCGACGTATTGGGCTTTGATTCCCATGGATTGAACCGTCTGAGGCCTGTTTACCTCGACCGGATCAAAGAGGGCATTATCAATCCCGTGACTACTGTTAGTATTGTAAAAGAAGGACCCACCACAGCAGTAATTGACGGGAACAACGGGATGGGGCATGTGGTAGGGCACCACGCCATGCATCTCGCAATAAAGAAGGCCAAGGAGTTCGGTATGGGCATGGTGGTGGTTCGCAATTCGAACCATTATGGCTTTGCTGGTTTTTATCCGCTGATGGCTGTTGAGAACAACATGATTGGGATAACAGGAACCAATGCCAGACCTTCGGTAGCGCCAACTTTTGGGGTTGAAGGTATGTTCGGAACCAACCCCCTTACCTTTGGAATGCCCACCGATGAGCCCTTTCCTTTTTTGCTCGATTGCGCCACATCAACCATTCAGAGAGGCAAGGTAGAACTGTATGCGCGTTATGAGAAAGAACTTAGTCTGGGCTGGGTAATCAACAACCAGGGAGTTAGTAAAAGCAATGCCCAAGAAGTACTTGACGAAATTGGTACCGGTCAGGCTGCGTTGGTGCCTTTGGGTGGCATTGGCGAGATCATGGGCGGGTACAAAGGATATGGTTATGCCACGGTGGTCGAGATTCTTTCTGCAGCACTGCAACAGGGAGCATTTCTGCATTTGTTGTCGGGGATTGAGAATGGCAAAAAGGTGCCGTTAAAAATTGGTCATTTCTTCATTGCCATCGACATTGCTGCATTTACCGAACCGGAATTGTTCAGAGAAACTACCGGTACGATCATGCGTCAACTCCGGGCATCGCGCAAAATGCCGGGTCAGGAGCGCATATACACGGCAGGTGAAAAAGAATATGAGAACTCCAGGGTGCGTACTGCCAAAGGGTTACCTATTGAAGAAAGCCTCCTGGCCGAACTCAGGGAACTTTGCAAATCGTATGAGCTTAAAGAGTTTGTGGCGTATTTCTCCCAATAAAGAACGTGCAAGAAGCTCTGAATTGTTTTCCTGATTGGAATTTCAACCGGATCGGGGATACGTAATCAAGGTCAACCGTTACTTTCTATCTTCAAACGTGCGTAGCGCAGCATGAGTTGCTTTGTTCCGGAGCCTTCAAAGATTACCGTAGCCTTTGCGTCGTTTCCCCTGCCTTCGACCCGGGTTACCTTTCCCTGCCCGAACCGTTGGTGCCTTACAATCATATCCGGTGCCAGCTGTGTGCCGTTCAGAATGGCGTAATCCTCCTGTGATTCATTTTCGTTTTGTGGCTTGGGGATTAAAGGTGGCTGGGAGCTTACTTTTTGAAAATCTTTAAGGCTTTCGGCAAACGTTTCCGGCTCAATTTTTCGCGATGGCAGAGGCCTTGCTCCCGGGAGGTATTGTACATATTTAGTATCAATCTCGTCGATAAACCGGCTGGGCTCACTGAAATTCATCTGGCCATACCTGTAGCGGGTTTCGGCCCAGGTAATCACAACCTTTTGCATGGCGCGTGTTAGGGCCACATAAAACAGCCGCCGCTCTTCTTCCAGTTCCTGCCGGCTGCCGATTGAAAGCTGCGAGGGGAATAGATTTTCTTCCACGCCCGAAATGAATACCACCGGAAACTCAAGCCCCTTCGCCATATGGATGGTCATCAGTGAAACCTGATTCGTTTCATCGCCCTTTTCTGACTCGGTGTCGGCATCAGTAAGCAATACGATTTCCTGCATGAACTCATCGAGCGTTCTGAACTCGGAGTTTTCTTCACCTTCCGGGCCGGTCTGAACAAAACCTTTTAACCCCACCAGCAACTCTTCCACATTTTCGCGGCGCGAAAGACCTTCGGGGGTGCCATCTTCAAAATAAAATTTTCGCAACCCCGATTGGTTCACCAATTTTTCGCCCATTTCGAAAGCATTGAGTTTGTATAACTGGGCGCTAAGGCTTTGAATCATTAGAGTGAACTCTTTGAGGCGGTTCAGGGCAGCAGCAGGTATCCCAATTTGCAGGTTGGGAGCATTCAGGGATGCTTCCCAAAGTGTAACCCCTCTTTCGTTGGCGGCCACCTGAAGCCTGTTCATAGTGGTGTCGCCAATGCCGCGGGGAGGAAAATTTACTGTTCGCAGAAACGCATCCTCATCGTTCGGATTTATAATCAGTCTGAAGTATGCCAATACATCTTTTACTTCCTTGCGTTGGTAAAACGAAATACCACCATACACCCTGTAAGGTATGTTCAGCTTTCGGAGGGCTTCCTCAAGCGCCCTGCTCTGGGCATTGGTGCGGTACAATATTGCGAATGAACCATACAGCTGCTTTTGGCTTGCAGCCCACTCAAAAATCCGGCCGGCGATCCATGAACCTTCTTCGCGGTCGTTGACCGATTTGGACAACAACACCTTTTCTCCGGCATCGTTGTTTGTCCACACCGTTTTTATAAGTTGATCCCGGTTGTTTTTGATGATGCTGTTGGCAGCATTGACAATGTTCTGCGTTGAACGGTAATTCTGTTCGAGCTTAAACAATTTAAAATCGGGATAATCTTTTTTAAAATTCAACATATTGGCAATATTGGCCCCGCGAAAAGCATAAATGCTCTGGGCATCGTCGCCGACCACGCAAAGATTTTCATTGTCAGCGGCCAGTTTTTTCACAATGAGGTATTGCGAGAAATTGGTATCCTGATATTCATCAACCAATATATAGGTGAATTTTTTCTGGTATTTATATAATGTCTCGGGGAAGTCGCGCAGCAATACATTGGTATTGAAAAGCAGGTCGTCGAAATCCATGGCCGAAGCCTTGCGCAGTTGTTGCTGGTACAGGCTGTAAAGCAGTCCAATCTTGGGTTTCCGGTTTTGGGCGTCTAAGGTTTGGATTTCGAAATCATCGTTGTAGGCTACCGGTCCGATCAGATTGTTTTTAGCATTTGATATGCGGCTGAGCACCAGACCCGGGGTATAAGTCTTGTCGTCGAGGTTTTGTTCCTTTATGATTTTTTTAAGCAACCTTTTGCTGTCATCTATATCGTAAATGGTAAAATTCTGAGGGTAATCGAGCTTTTCGGATTCAACGCGTAAAATTCGGGCAAAAATGCTGTGAAATGTCCCCATCCAAAGGCTCTTTGCTTTCGTGGCACCTACCAGGTGTGATATCCGTTCCTTCATTTCGCGAGCGGCCTTGTTGGTAAAGGTAAGTGCAAGAATTTGGAATGGCTCTACGCCCTGCGAAAGCAACCAGGCTATGCGGTAGGTAAGCACACGGGTTTTTCCACTGCCGGCTCCGGCAATAACCATTACGGGTCCTTCGGTAGCTTTAACTGCCTCTTGTTGGGGAGAGTTTAAATCGTTGATAAAATTCATTTGTAAAAGGTAGAAATAAACTTTTGTGTCGCCGGGCAAAGATACTTCAAATGGGAGTTTGAACCTTGGACATTTGCTGGCGGCCCGACTTTTGCCCTTGTAGAAATAGCGAATCCTTTTTTTGATGTATTTTTACATGGTTTAATCTTTTTTTCACCCCAAAACTGTAGCATTATGAAAACAGATTTATACACCAAGGTTGTTCTTACGGTTATTGCAGGCTGTTTAACCCTTTTGGTAATGGCTCAATTTGACTTAATACCTGATGTTACTGCCGCAAACACATTATCGACCCCAATGGCTACAGATTATGCCCTTGTGCCAGTAAACCCCGATGGCACCATCGATGTTAATGTTGCAGGAATGTTCGAGACCATTGATGTAAGGTTGGTTGACATAAACACTACCGATGAACTGGAAGTGAATATCGAAGAGGTCGACGGGAGATCAATCACCCGGAGCGTTCCGGTAAGTATGCAGTAACCTACACCTTTTCAAATTCTTCTTACCCGAGATTTATCCCTTCATTGAATCCCCGGAATTCAAATAATTAAAATGTCTTTAACCTATTTGAATTTTGGTTTAAACATTCTATCTTTGTGCCCCCCAAATAGCGTAGAATGATGTAATTGAAATACAGCATTCTTCGGTTTTTGGAGATGGTTTCGGAGAAGCCCCTTTTGTTTTTTCGGTCAATCAGGTAATTATTTTTTTGGAAACCAACTTGGTTTTCTAAAATTAACGTGTACCTTTGCACTCCCAAAAACAGCCAGGAGCGATTTTAAACCAATAAAAAAGAAGTTTTTACAAATTCTTAATTGCAGCATGCCAACAATACAACAGTTAGTTCGTAAAGGACGCCAAAAGGTTACTTACAAGAGTAAGTCACCCGCTTTGGATTCATGCCCCCAGCGCAGGGGTGTTTGCGTAAGGGTTTACACTACCACACCCAAAAAGCCCAATTCTGCTATGCGCAAAGTGGCCAGAGTAAGGCTTACCAACACCAAGGAAGTAAATGCGTACATCCCTGGCGAAGGACACAACCTGCAGGAACACAGCATCGTTCTGATTCGCGGGGGGAGGGTAAAGGATCTTCCTGGCGTAAGGTATCACATTATTCGCGGTGCTTTGGATACCAGCGGTGTAAATGGCCGCAACCAGCGTCGTTCGAAGTACGGGACCAAGAAGCCAAAAGCCAAGAAGTAACCATACGCAGATCAAGCATAAAGCTTTAATTTTCGATATCACATGAGAAAGGCAAAACCAAAGAAGAGAATCCTTCTTCCCGACCCCAGGTTCAACGACGTCCTCGTATCGCGGTTCGTCAACAATCTGATGGAGTGCGGTAAGAAGAACCTGGCATACAACATCTTTTATGATGCAATGGATATTGTCAGCGCCAAGATCAAAGAAGATGGCCTGGAAGTTTTCAAAAAAGCCCTTGCAAACGTTACTCCTTCGGTTGAAGTACGGAGTCGTCGCATTGGTGGTGCTACCTTCCAGATACCATCAGAAATTCGCCCCGAGCGCAAAATGACCATTGGAATCAAGCATCTGATCAACTTTTCGAGAAAGCGCAACGAGAAGGGCATGTCGGCCAAGCTTGCCGGTGAAATCATGGCGGCCTTCCGCGAAGAAGGTGCTGCTTTCAAAAGAAAAGAAGATACCCACAGGATGGCCGAAGCCAACAAAGCGTTTTCACATTTCCGTTTTTAACATCCATAAATTACCATCAGTTTTTAAGTGGCACGAGATCTTACATACACGCGCAACATCGGAATAATGGCGCATATCGATGCTGGTAAAACCACCACCACCGAGCGTATATTATTCTATACCGGAGTGAATTACCGCCTGGGCGAAGTGCATGATGGCGCTGCCACTATGGATTTTATGGTGCAGGAGCAGGAGCGTGGCATTACCATCAGTTCTGCTGCAACCACCACCTTCTGGAAATACAACGACAATCAGTATAAAATTAATATTATAGATACGCCTGGCCACGTTGACTTTACGGTAGAAGTGGAAAGGAGCCTGAGGGTTCTTGATGGAGCCATCGCCCTTTTCTGTGCTGTAGGCGGCGTGGAACCACAGTCGGAAACCGTTTGGAGGCAGGCCGACAAGTACGGCGTTCCCCGTATCAGCTTTATAAATAAGATGGACCGTGCCGGAGCAGATTTTTTAGCTGTTGTGGCCCGGATCAAAGAAAGGTTGGGGATGAATGCTGTACCGGTGCAATTACCCATCGGTTCGGAAGAAAATTTCAAAGGTATTGTTGACCTGATTACAGGAAAGGCTTTCGTTTGGGACGAACAATCGCTTGGAACAGTATTCAAGGAAATTCCTGTTCCTGCTGATATGCAGCAGACAGTGTATGATTTCAGGATGAAGCTTCTGGAAGGCTGCGCTGAGGAAAGCGAAGAACTCTTAGAGAAATTCATGGCCGACCCCGCAAGCATTTCTGAGGAAGAAATGATTGGAATAATACGTAAAGCAACTCTTGAAATGAGGATCTCACCTGTTTTGTGCGGGTCATCGTTCAAAAACAAGGGAGTGCAATTGCTGCTCGACGCCGTTGCCAGGTTTTTGCCGTCGCCTATCGACATTAAACCGGTAATAGGTATCAATCCGCGAACTGAAAAAGAAGAACTGCGTAAGGCTGATGCCGGCGAACCCTTTGCTGCATTGGCCTTTAAAATTTCGACCGATCCCTACGTCGGCAAACTCTGTTTCTTCAGGGTTTACAGTGGTACCCTCGAATCGGGTTCTTATGTTTTGAATTCCTCCAGCGGTAAAAAGGAACGCATTTCGCGCATCCTTCAAATGCACGCCAATAAGCAAAACCCCATCGAACGTATCGAAGCCGGCGACATAGCCGCTGCAGTGGGTTTCAAAGATATTAAAACCGGTGATACCCTGTGTACAGAGAAGCAACCCATAGTGCTCGAGTCAATGACTTTCCCCGAGCCTGTAATCAGTGTGGCTGTTGAACCTAAAACCCAGTCAGATGTTGATAGACTCGGCATCGCATTGGGAAAACTGGCCGAGGAAGACCCAACCTTCAAGGTGAAAGTTGACCCCGATAGCGGGCAAACAGTGATTAGCGGCATGGGTGAGTTGCACCTGGAGATATTAGTTGACCGCCTCAGACGCGAGTTCAATGTCGAATGCAACCAGGGTGCCCCCCAGGTAGCTTATAAAGAAGCCATCTTAAGTACTGTTGAACATCGGGAAGTTTATAAAAAGCAAACTGGTGGCCGGGGAAAATTTGCCGACATCGTATTTGAAATTGGCCCTGCTGAGCAGGAAGTAGCCGGGTTGCAGTTTGTAGATGAGGTCAGGGGTGGCAATATCCCAAGAGAATACATTCCCTCTATCGAGAAGGGATTCCGCCTGGCCATGCAGAATGGTGTTCTGGCAGGATTTCCGCTGAACAACATGAAGGTTAGGTTGCTCGATGGCTCATTCCACAACGTAGATTCAGATTCCCTTTCGTTCGAAATTGCTGCAAAAATTGGATATAGAGCAGCCTGCAGAAAAGCCGGCAGTCAGTTGCTCGAACCCATCATGAAATTAGAAGTTGCCACCCCCGATGAGTATGTAGGCGATGTGGTAGGGGATATTAACCGCCGCAGGGGCCATTTATTGGGATTGTCGTCGAGGGCAAACCTCCAGGTGCTTGACGCCAGGGTACCCCTTTCGGAAATGTTTGGATATGTAACTTCACTGCGTACCCTCACCAGTGGCCGTGCCACTTCTACCATGGAATTTTCACATTACGAGGAAACTCCTAAAAATATTGCCGACGAAGTTGTTTATAAACTTTTGGGCGTAAAAAATCAAACCCTTTAATTCAAAAATAACGTAAACCGTGAGTCAGAGAATCAGAATTAAGTTAAAGTCTTACGATTACAATCTGGTGGACAAGTCTGCCGAAAAAATCGTAAAAACAGTAAAATTGACCGGTGCAGTTGTAAACGGGCCTATTCCGTTGCCTACCAACAAGAAGATTTTTACTGTATTGCGCTCGCCATTCGTGAACAAAAAATCAAGAGAGCAGTTCCAGCTGTGCTCCTATAAGCGTTTGCTGGACATTTATTCGTCTTCGGCAAAAACTGTTGATGCCCTCATGAAGCTAGAGTTACCCAGCGGTGTTGAGGTCGAGATCAAAGTCTAATTTTAATTAAATATTGCTCAAAGAGCAGAAAATTCTTAGAAATGTCTGGATTAATTGGAAAAAAAATCGGTATGACCAGCATATTCGATGCCTCTGGGAAAAACATCCCATGCACGGTAATAGAGGCTGGTCCCTGTGTGGTGACGCAGGTCAGGACGCAGGAGAAGGATGGTTACGATGCCATACAACTCGGTTTTGATGAGAAAAAAGAAAAGCAAACCACCAAGGCTTTGATGGGTCACTTTGCCAAAGCCGGCACCACCCCAAAAAAGTATGTAGCCGAGTTTACCCGTTTTGAAAAGGAGCACCAGAAGCAGTATGGCGACGTCCTCACGGTCGATGTTTTTGTGGAAGGTGAGTTTATCGATGTGGTAGGTATCAGCAAAGGTAAAGGCTTTCAAGGCGTTGTGAAGCGGCATGGGTTTAGCGGTGTTGGAACCGGCTCCCACGGTCAGCACGACAGGGTTAGAGCTCCCGGTTCCATTGGAGCCTCCTCATGGCCTTCGCGCGTTGTAAAAGGTCTGCGAATGGCCGGACGCATGGGCGGTGATCGCGTAAAAATGATCAACCTGATGATCATGAAGCTGATTCCTGAGAAAAACCTGGTTATTGTAAAAGGGTCTGTTCCCGGACCAAATGGATCATATCTAATTCTTGAAAGATGGAGTTAACAGTATTAAATCAAGATGGTACGCAGAGCGGGAGAACCGTCGTATTAAATGAGGACATTTTCGGGATCAAGCCCAACGATCACGCTATATACCTTGATGTAAAGCAGTTTATGGCCAATCAGCGCCAGGGCACACACAAAACCAAAGGTCGCAGTGAGGTCAAAGGCAGTACCCGAAAACTTCACAAGCAAAAAGGTACAGGCGGCTCACGCAAGGGCGATATAAAATCCCCTTTGTTCAGAGGTGGTGGTCGTATTTTCGGACCCGAGCCCCGCGATTACTCCTTTAAGGTAAATAAGAAAGTAAAAAAACTTGCCCGTAAATCGGCGCTTACTTATAAGGCCAGTGAATCGAATATTACCGTACTTGCACCCTTCAGTTTCGACCAGCCCAAAACCCAAAACTATGTTGAGTTTCTGCGGAAACTTAATATGGAAGGGAAGAAAACCCTGCTGGTAGTTCCTGATGTTGACCGGAACCTGGTGCTTTCCTCGCGGAATATTCCAAGAACAAGGGTCGCTTTGGCTGCCGAATTGAATACCTATATGATTCTGAATGCCGATAAAGTGCTCTTTTTGGAAAGCTCACTGCCTGAGATCGAAAATATTCTGCTGGATTAATTTTTGTAAAAGTTCGGGTTGGAAATAGATCGACCCCTAAATAAAAACTGACATGGACGTTTTGATAAAGCCCCTGATTACCGAGAAAATGACTGCGGTAACCGAAAAATTTCCCAACCGCTACGGGTTTGTGGTTGATAAGCGCGCCACCAAAGGTCAGATAAAACTGGCCATCAAAGAGATGTACAACGTCGAGGTGGAAACTATCAATACGATGGTTTATCTGGGCAAGCGCAAAGTGCGTTTTACAAAAACCGGACTCCAGCGCGGCAAGAAGAACAACATCAAAAAGGCCATTATTACTTTGGCCGAAGGTCAATCCATTGATTTTTACAGCAATATTTAAGGATAAATGGCTTTAAGAAAATTTAAACCAACCACACCTGGTCAGCGCAATAAAGTTATCAGCGCTTTTGACGACATCACTGCCTCGGTTCCCGAAAAGAGTCTTGTGGTTGGGAAGAAGAAATCAGGAGGCAGAAACCATTCAGGAAAAATGACTATGCGTTATCTGGGTGGTGGACACAAAAAACGCTATCGTATAATCGATTTCAAGCGAGAGAAAGATGGCGTACCAGCTACCGTGAAGACCATCGAATATGATCCGAACCGCTCGGCCCGTATCGCCCTGTTGTTTTATGCCGATGGTGATAAGAGATACATCATTGCTCCCAATGGGTTAAAGGTGGGTCAGGTTGTGTTGTCGGGCGAAGGGGCAACCCCCGATGTAGGCAACACGCTGCTGCTTCGCGATGTACCACTGGGTAGCTTGGTTCACAATATTGAATTGAATCCTGGTCAGGGAGGCAAAATGGCTCGTAGTGCCGGCACTTATGCACAGCTCATGTCGCGCGAAGGCAAATATGCCATTCTGAAGCTTCCTTCGGGTGAATCGCGCATGGTGCTTATCACCTGCCGTGCCACTATTGGCAGTACTTCCAATCCCGACCATATGCACGAAATGTCGGGCAAGGCGGGTAGGAGCCGCTGGCTTGGTCGTCGTCCGCGGACCAGAGGCGTTGCTATGAACCCGGTTGATCACCCAATGGGTGGTGGCGAAGGCCGTGCATCCGGTGGTCACCCACGCAGCCGAAATGGTGTTCCTGCCAAAGGATTTAAAACCCGCGACAAGAAAAAAATGTCGAACAGGTTGATTGTTGAAAGAAGGAAGAAATAATTTGCACCAAGAAAAACTACAACTTATATGAGCCGTTCACTAAAAAAAGGACCTTTTATCAGCGTGAAGCTTGAAAAGAAAATCCTTGCCATGGCCAGCAGCAACCGCAAGTCGGTTATAAAAACCTGGTCGCGTGCTTCCATGATTTCTCCCGAGTTTGTCGGACAAACCATCGCCGTGCATAATGGCAATAAATTCATTCCAGTGTATGTTACCGAGAACATGGTTGGTCATAAACTGGGCGAATTTGCTCCAACGCGTATTTTCCGTGGTCATGCAGGTAAAAAAGACAAAGCAAAAAAATAAATATTTCATCTTACAATGGGATTAAGAAAACACTTAAGGGCTGAGAAACTCCGGGAGGAGAGAAAAACTCAGTTTTTTGCCAGCCTCAGGAATTGCCCCACTTCACCTAGAAAAATGCGGCTTATTGCCGACCTGATCAGGGGCAAAGAAGTAAATAGAGCCCTTGGAATACTCCGGTATTCGAAGCAGGAAGCCTCCAACAGACTCGAAAAACTTCTGTTGTCGGCCATTGCTAACTGGCAAAACAAGAACGAAGGAGTACGGGTTGAAGAAAGCAACCTGTATGTGAAAAGTATCAACGTAGATGGAGGTCGTTCGCTAAAGCGCCTTCGCCCTGCGCCCCAAGGTCGTGCCAATCGGATTTTGAAAAGGTCGAACCATGTTACCATTTTTGTTGACAGTAAAATTAAAAACGATTAAATTTTTTTCAAATGGGACAAAAAACTAATCCGATCGGTCTTAGGCTTGGTATTATCAAGGGATGGGATTCGAACTGGTATGGTGGACGCAAATATGAAACCAAGTTGGTCGAAGACGTGAAGATTCGTCAATACCTCAATGCGCGCCTTTCCAAAGCAAGCATTTCCAAAATAATCATTGAGCGAACACTCAAACTTATTACGGTTACCATACACACTGCCCGCCCGGGGATCATTATTGGTAAGGGAGGACAAGAGGTTGACAAATTGAAGGAAGAATTGAAAAAGATCACCCAGAAGGAGGTTCAGATCAATATCAGCGAGATTAAGCGCCCCGAACTGGATGCATTTCTTGTTGCAACTGCGGTTGCAAAACAGATTGAAGGTCGTATTTCTTTCCGCCGTGCTGTAAAAACGGCTATTGCTTCGACCATACGTATTGGAGCCGAAGGAATTAAAGTTACAGTAGGTGGTCGTTTGGGCGGTGCCGAGATGGCCCGTACTGAGACCTACAAAGAAGGTCGGATTCCATTGCATACCCTCAGGGCCGATATCGACTACTCTACTGCCGAGGCGCATACGACCTATGGCCGCATTGGGATCAAGGTATGGATATGCAAAGGGGAGGTTTTCGGAAAGCGCGACCTGACCCCATTCGTTGAGGATTCATCCAAAGGACGTCCAGCCCCGGTTGGTGTTGGCGGAGGTGGTCGTTTCAGAGGAAAGCCGAAAGGCAAAAGGTAGATGTGATTTTGTTGAAAAGTAAAAACGTTGAATAATGTTACAGCCTAAAAAAACTAAATTCAGGAAGCAGCAAAAGGGCCGCATGAAAGGAAACACCAAGCGTGGAGCTGAGCTTTCGTTTGGTTCCTTTGGAATCAAAGCCTTAGATGCTTGCTGGCTTACAGGACGCCAGATTGAAGCAGCCAGGCAGGCCATAACCCGCCAAATGAAGCGCGAAGGCCAGTTGTGGATCAGGGTGTTTCCTGATAAACCCGTTACTAAAAAACCTGCCGAGGTTCGTATGGGTAAAGGCAAGGGCGCTCCGGAGTATTTCGTTGCGCGCGTTTCGCCAGGCCGTATCCTTTTCGAAGCTGAAGGTGTAAATCTTCAAGTTGCAAAGGAAGCAATGCGCCTGGGATCGCAGAAATTGCCCATCATAACCAAGTTTGTGGTTAGGAAAGATTATGTTGAATAATATGGTTTGTTATTCAAATTTATTTTTGTAACTTTGCAGCCTTTTTGCAGGGAAATTTGACCAAATACAGCCGTTACCTGATTTGAAAGTTCTCCCAAAATAACCTCCCAAAAATGAGCGGGCGGGTTGAAGCTGGCGAAAATTATAATTCAGTCGAAAAAAATGAAACCAAACGTAATACGAGAAATGGCAACCGGCGAGCTAAAAGAACGCTTGGTAGAAGAAAGAAAGCAATTGAAAAAGCTTCGGTTGAACCATGCCGTTGCTCCTCTTGAGAACCCTTTGAAGATTCAGGCTTATCGCAAAACGATTGCCCGGATGCTTACTGAGCTTAAGAAAAGGGAATTAGAAGAACTTAAACAAAAGTAAAGAAAACAATGGAAACCAGAACTTCCAGAAAAGAGAGAACGGGCATAGTGGTTAGCAACAAGATGCAAAAATCAATTGTGGTTGAGGTTCAGCGAAGGATCAGGCACCCAAAATACGGGAAGTTTATAAAACGCTCATCGCGCTTTATGGCCCACGACGAAACCAACCAATGCAACATTGGCGACACAGTACGCATTATGGAAACCCGCCCCCTGAGCCGGCAAAAATGCTGGAGATTAGTTGAAATACTTGAAAGAGCGAAGTAGATATGATACAACAAGAAAGTAGATTGGCTGTGGCCGATAATAGCGGAGCAAAGGAAGTACTTTGTATTCGCGTACTTGGTGGTACCCGTCGCAGATATGCCGGTGTGGGCGATAAGATTATTGTTACGGTGAAAGATGCCCTTCCCAGCGGAAACGTAAAAAAAGGAACGGTATCTAAAGCTGTTATAGTTCGCACCAAGAAGCACATAAGACGTGCTGATGGCAGCTATATCAAGTTCGACGACAACGCTGTGGTACTTCTTACAGCGAGTGAAGAAATTCGCGGAACCCGGATTTTCGGTCCTGTTGCACGCGAACTACGCGAAAAACAATTCATGAAAATTGTTTCCCTGGCACCTGAAGTGCTCTAATGCAATAAATGAAGCAAGCTATGCAAGCGAAATTAAAAATAAAAAAAGGAGATACCGTAAAAGTGATTGCCGGCAACGACAAAGGTTCGCAAGGCAGGGTTTTGACGGTTTTCCCCGAAAAAGCAAGAGCCCTGGTTGAAGGCGTTAACATGGTATCGAAACATACCAAGCCCAAAGCAGGCACCCCACAAGGTGGTATTTTGAAGAAAGAAGCTGCCATTCACATCTCAAACCTGATGGTGGTTGATGGCAAGGGTAATGCTGCCCGAATTGGCCGCAAGCGCGATGAAGAGGGTAAATTGGTTAGATATTCCAAAAAGACAGGGGAGGTAATCAAGTAATGAGCTATACAGCACGACTTAAGGACAAATATCAAAAAGAAATCGTGCCTGCCCTTATGCAGGAGTTTCAATACAGCAGCCACATGCAGGTTCCAAGGCTGACAAAAATCAGTTTGAACCAGGGTGTAGGTGCTGCCATTGCCGATAAAAAGATCATGGAAGCAGCTCTGGATGAGATGACACAAATCGCTGGCCAGAAAGCTGTATCTACCAAATCGAAAAAGGATGTTTCGAACTTCAAGCTTCGCCGGGGAATGGCCGTTGGTGCCCGTGTAACCCTTCGTGGCGAGAGGATGTACGAATTTCTCGACAGACTGGTTTCCGTTTCACTTCCGCGAATCCGCGACTTTAAAGGCATCAACGAAAAAGGCTTTGATGGCCGGGGTAATTTCTCGCTTGGTATTACTGAGCAAATTATCTTTCCCGAAATCAATATAGATAAACTGAGCCGGATCAGCGGTTTGGATATCACCTTTGTAACCACAGCCAAAACCGACAAAGAAGCCTATTCTTTGCTGCGCGAATTTGGCCTTCCGTTTAAAAATCTCAAAAGGTAATACATAACCATGGCAAAAGAGTCAATTAAAGCACGTGAGCTAAAAAGAGCCAAGTTGGTAGCCAAGTATGCGGCAAAAAGAGCCCAATTGAAAGCAGCAGGCGACTATGAAGCTTTGCAAAGTTTGCCCAAAAACGCATCTCCGGTTCGTTTGCACAACCGTTGCAAAATTACCGGGCGCCCAAAGGGTTATATGCGTCAGTTTGGCATAAGCCGTATCAATTTTCGCGAAATGGCCAACACTGGTTTAATTCCTGGCGTTACAAAGGCCAGTTGGTAGTTTTTTAATTAATTTATTAATATCGAAATGATAACCGATCCAATTGCAGATTATCTGACACGAATAAGGAATGCCGTAAAGGCCAATCATAGGATTGTAGAAATTCCTGCATCAAATCTCAAGAAGGGGATCACGAAAATTCTTTTTGAAAAAGGCTATATTCTCAATTACAAATTTGAAGACGAGACCAAGCCTGGTTTGATTAAAATTGCCCTAAAGTATCATCCTGTGACCAAAATGCCTGCTATCCGCGATATAAAACGTGTTAGCAAGCCTGGCCTGCGCAAGTTTTGCAGTGCCGACAAACTTCCCCGCGTATTGAATGGCCTCGGAGTAGCCATTATTTCTACCTCAAGCGGTTTGATTACTGATAAAGAAGCCCGCCAGCTCAATGTTGGGGGTGAAGTAATTTGTTTTATAAGCTAAAGGAGGGAAAAATGTCAAGGATAGGAAAATTACCCATCAGCCTGCCAGCGGGAGTTACTGTAAATGTTTCTGCAAACAATGTGGTAACTGTGAAAGGGCCGAAAGGCGAACTAAAACAAAATGTTGACCCTGATATTGCTATAAAGATTGATGGACCCGTTTTGATAGTCGAACGACCATCCGAGCAGAAAAGGCATAAAGCATTACATGGCCTCTACCGGTCGCTCATCCACAATATGGTTGTAGGTGTATCGGAAGGCTTTAAAAAAGTACAGGAAGTAGTTGGTGTTGGCTATAAAGCATCCAGCGATGGAAACGTCCTGGAACTTGCATTAGGCTATTCGCACAATATCTTTTTTGAGTTGCCTCAGGAGATAAAACTGCAAACTATTAATGAAAGGGGTAAGAACCCCACCATTATTCTCGAATCGCACGACAAGCAATTGTTGGGCCAGGTAGCTGCCAAAATTCGTTCATTGCGCAAACCAGAACCATACAAAGGTAAGGGTATCAGGTTCCAGGGCGAAACCCTGCGTCGTAAGGCTGGTAAGGCAGCTGGTTCCAAGTAATTTTTGTAAATTTTTAATTTCCTTTATTTAGGATGGCAACACAAAAGAAACTCAACAGACGGACAAAGATCAAGTATCGCATCAGGAAGAAGGTACAAGGTACTACCGATCGTCCCCGCCTTACTGTTTTCCGCAGCAATAAGTTTATTTATGCTCAGATAATAAACGACCTGCAAGGTCATACCCTGGTCTCTGCTTCTTCAGGTTCAAAAGAATTGGCAGAAAAGAAGCTGACCAAAACCCAAGTAGCCAAAGAAGTTGGAAAGCTAATTGCTGGCAAAGCAAATGAAGCTGGTATTGACAAAGTAGTTTTCGATCGCAATGGATATTTGTATCATGGAAGAGTTAAATCATTGGCAGAAGGGGCCCGCGAAGGCGGCTTAAAATTCTAAGGATATGACAAACACGAACGTTAAAAAAGTAAAGACAAGCGAGATAGAGTTTAAAGACAGGCTTGTAAGTATCCAGCGTGTTACGAAAGTAACCAAAGGTGGCCGTACCTTCAGTTTTTCTGCAATTGTTGTTGTAGGTAACGAGAATGGAGTTGTAGGATACGGACTGGGTAAAGCCAAGGAAGTAACCACAGCGATAAGCAAGGGTATCGACGATGCAAAAAAGCACCTGATGAAGGTTCCGATATACAAAGGTACCATACCTCATAGTCAGGAAGGAAAATTTAGTGGTGCATTGGTGCTTATCAGGCCTGCATCGCACGGTACTGGAGTTATTGCCGGAGGTGCCATGCGCGCCGTTTTGGAAAGCGTTGGTATAACCGATGTACTTGCCAAATCAAAAGGATCTTCGAATCCGCACAGTGTGGTAAAAGCAACCATTGATGCTCTTGGCAAGCTAAGAGACCCGTTTACCGTGGCCCAACAGCGTGGAATTAAATTGCAGAAAGTTTTTAATGGATAATTTGTTGTGTAGGTCGGGTTGCTTCAGGCAACCTTATCTCATTCGCAACCAGAAAATTTTCAATAATGAAAAAATATAAAATTGTCCAGGTGAGGAGTAGTATCGGTCAGCCCGCCCGCCAGAAAAGGACGCTTGAAGCTTTGGGCATTACCAAAATGAACCGCCCCAAAACAGTGGAGGGTTCTCCCCAGGTCGAAGGGATGATCAATGCTGTACGACATCTGATTTCGGTCGAAGAAGTTGTGGCATAGTCAAAAAAGTTTTTGTTTAAATTTTAAATTTGCATACGATAATGAATTTGAGCAGTCTAAAACCAGCAGAAGGTTCCCGTAAAACCCGCAAACGGATAGGAAGAGGCGAAGGGTCGGGGCGAGGAGGAACCTCAACAAAAGGCCACAAAGGAGCCCAATCGCGCTCGGGATATAGCCGTAAAGCAGGTTTTGAAGGCGGTCAAATGCCTTTGGTGCGTAGAGTACCTAAGTTTGGGTTTAAAAACCGAAACAGGGTTGAATACGCGGCTATAAATATTGACCTGATTCAGATGCTTTCGCAGGAAAAAGGGTTGAATGTAATCGATTTGGACGTTTTAGTGAACAATGGTATTGTTTCTAAAAATGATCTGGTGAAAGTCCTTGGACGTGGCGAACTTAAAGCCAAAGTAGAGGTTACTGCACATGCTTTTTCGGCAACTGCCATAAGTGCTATCGAAGCCGCTGGTGGAAAGGTTAATAAGATTTAATACTGCCAAATGAAACGATTTATTCAAACCCTGAAAAACATTTACCGGATCGAAGACCTTCGTATCCGGATTATAAACACCCTGTTGTTTATCCTGATCTATCGCCTTGGCTCTTTCATTGTTTTGCCAGGGGTTGATCCGGAGCAATTGGGTCGTCTTCAGGCCCAGGCACAAGACGGCCTTCTTGGTCTATTGAATATGTTTTCGGGTGGCGCTTTTTCTAATGCCTCTATTATGGCCTTAGGAATTATGCCCTATATCAGCGCTTCGATCGTTATTCAGCTTTTGGGCATTGCCATTCCATATTTTCAGCGATTGCAGAAAGAAGGTGAAAGTGGCCGCAAGAAAATTAACCAATACACAAGATACCTTACAGTTCTTATCACCATTGCTCAAGCTCCGGCTTACCTGGCCAATCTGGTTGGTCAATTGCCGCCCGAAGCTATTTCTCCTTTCGATCCGGCTTCACCTGGTCCATCCACGTTCTTTATGATATCTTCAATTATCATATTGCTTGCAGGAACCATGTTTGTCATGTGGCTTGGAGAAAGGATTACCGATAAGGGAATTGGCAACGGTATTTCGTTGATCATCATGGTAGGAATTATAGCCCAACTTCCATTTGCATTGTTTGCTGAAATTACAGCGCGTGTTACCGAAGGTGCCGGTGGTGGTATGGTCTTGTTTCTGGTCGAGCTTGTAATTCTAATGGGGGTTGTGGTACTGTGTATTTTGCTTGTTCAGGGTACACGCAGGATTCCCGTACAATTTGCAAAGCGAATAGTTGGAAATAAGCAATACGGCGGAGTGCGGCAATATATTCCACTCAAGGTTAATGCCTCAGGCGTAATGCCCATAATTTTTGCTCAGGCAATCATGTTTGTACCAATCACCCTGGCTGGATTCTCCGAAGCCCTTGGTGGATTTGCGGCCGTGATGTCGAACTTTTATGGGTTTTGGTACAATTTTACCTTCGCGGTGCTGATCATTTTGTTCACGTATTTTTATACAGCCATTACGGTGAATCCAAACCAAATGGCCGAAGATATGAAGAAAAACGGCGGTTTTATTCCAGGTGTTAAGCCTGGAAAAAAGACAGCCGAGTTTATCGACAATGTAATGTCGAAAATTACCCTGCCCGGGTCGATATTTCTTGCCTTTGTTGCCATAATGCCCGCTTTAGCTGGCATCATGGGGGTAACTGCTCAATTTGCGCAGTTCTTTGGCGGAACCTCGCTGCTTATTCTGGTAGGGGTTGTATTGGATACATTACAGCAAGTTGAAAGTCATCTTTTAATGCGTCATTACGATGGGCTAACCAAATCCGGAAGGATCAAAGGTCGCTCGCCGTATTCTATGACGGGCTAATACGCTCGTAATGATTCAGTATAAGACCAACGACGAAATTGAATTCATTAGGGAAAGTTCTTTGCTTGTTTCAAAAACGTTGGCAGAGGTTGCCCGGCACATAAAGCCTGGTACCACTACCGAGCATCTCGATAAGGTCGCCGAAGCGTTTATTCGCGATCATGGTGCAGTACCTGGCTTTAAAGGCTACAATGGTTTTCCTTTTAGCTTGTGTATTTCGCCAAACGATGTGGTTGTTCATGGTTTCCCTTCCAAACAGGAATTGAAAGAAGGTGAAATTCTATCGATCGACTGCGGGGTGTTCAAAAATGGGTTTTATGGCGATTCTGCCTTTACTTTTGCCATTGGCGAGGTGAGTGATGCTCTCAAGCGGCTGTTAAAAGTAACCTACCAATGCCTGAATCTTGGCATTGAAAAGGCGGTTGAGGGGAATTTCATTGGCGACATCTCGTTTGCCGTTCAAAGTTGCGCCGAGCGTGCCGGCTTTTCGGTGGTACGCGATTTGGTTGGACATGGCATCGGACGTAACCTCCACGAACCGCCTGAGGTGCCAAACTTTGGCAAAGCAGGCAAGGGGCTGAAGCTAAAAGAAGGACTCGTATTAGCTGTCGAACCCATGATTAATATGGGGCAACGGTATGTAAAACTGGAGCGCGATGGCTGGACCATCAGAACAAGCGATCGAAAACCATCGGCGCATTTCGAACATACTGTTGCGGTAAAGAAGGATAAAGCAGATGTGCTGTCAACCTTCAGTTATATTGAAGTTGCATTGAAAGAAAATCGACATAATTCAATTTTTGTGTGATAAGAAAGGGTACATGGCAAAACAAGCATCAATCCAACAGGATGGCATAGTAAAAGAATCGCTTGGAAACGCGATGTTCAGGGTGGAATTGGAAAACGGACACATGATAATTGCCCACATTTCCGGTAAAATGCGGATGCATTACATCAAAATTCTCCCTGGTGATAAGGTTAAAGTTGAAATGTCGCCCTATGATTTGTCCAAAGGAAGAATAACATTCAGGTACAAGTAAGAAAATTTGAAATACTTTTAATAAGCTGAAAAATGAAAGTAAGAGCTTCGGTAAAGAAAAGAACATCTGACTGTAAGATTGTTCGCCGAAAAGGCAGGATTTATGTAATCAACAAAAAAAATCCCAAGTATAAACAGCGTCAGGGATAGTAATCGGTAATTAAAAAAACCAAGTAAATATGGCACGTATAGCTGGAGTTGATATTCCAAGAAACAAAAGGGGCGTAATTGGTCTAACATACGTATTCGGAATTGGGAGAAATCTCGCTGCCCGAATCCTCGATGAAGCCGGTGTTGACCATTCGGTGAAGGTTGAGCAGTGGAGCGATGAGCAACTGACCTCCATTAGGACCATTATAAATGAAAACTACAAAGTAGAAGGAGCGCTTCGTTCTGAAGTTCAGATGAATATCAAGCGCTTGATGGACATTGGATCATACAGAGGCATTCGCCACCGTATCGGGTTACCCTTGCGTGGGCAAAAAACAAAAAACAATGCCAGAACCCGTAAAGGGAGAAAGAAAACTGTTGCCAACAAGAAAAAGGCCACTAAATAATAAGTAATTATTTCCGAAGTGGGCTGGTAACATAGCCCCTTGATCAGAGCAAAATCAATTTCAAATTATGGCAAAAACAACCAAGGGCGCCCGGAGCGTCAAAAAAAGGGTAGTAAAAGTGGAGCCTTCAGGCCATGCCCACATCTTCGCCTCGTTCAATAATATCATTATTTCCCTAACCAACCTCAATGGGCAGGTAATATCCTGGTCGTCGGCAGGGAAAATGGGTTTTAAGGGTTCGAAAAAGAATACCCCATACGCCGGCCAGATGGCTGCCGGAGATGCAGCTAAGGTAGCTTTCGACCTGGGGCTTCGTAAGGTAAAGGTGTTTGTAAAAGGACCGGGAGCAGGTCGCGAGTCTGCTATTCGCACGCTGCATTCTGCTGGTATTGAAGTTTCAGAGATAACCGACGTGACTCCGCTTCCACATAACGGATGTCGGCCTCCAAAACGTAGAAGAGTTTAACTAATTGTGTGTAAAAGTTTTTTGAATAATGGCAAGATATTTAGGTCCAAAATCCAAGATAGCCCGTAAGTTTGGTGAGCCAATCTTCGGTGCTGACAAAGCGTTTGAAAAGAAGAAATATCCACCTGGCATGCATGGTCAGGCGAAAAAGCGCAAGAAAACCTCTGAGTACGGTGTTCAGCTTCTGGAGAAGCAAAAAGCCAAATACACCTACGGGCTGTTGGAACGTCAGTTTTCCAATACTTTCGAGAAAGCCCTTCACATGAAAGGTATTACCGGTGAAAACCTGTTGGGATTGCTCGAATCGAGGCTGGATAATGTTGTGTACAGGCTGGGTATTGCACCCTCTCGCAGGGCTGCACGTCAGCTGGTAGGTCATAGGCATATCGTGGTGAACGGTGCTGTGACAAACATCCCATCATTTTCGGTAAAACCTGGCGATATCGTAGGTGTGCGTGAAAAATCAAAAAGTCTTGAAGTTATTGTTGAGTCTGTCGCCTCGCGTTCAAGCAGCTACTCGTGGCTTGAATGGGATAAAGCCCAATTGGCCGGAAGATTTCTCAACATGCCCGACAGGGAATCTATTCCTGAAAACATCAAAGAGCAACTCATCGTTGAACTTTACTCTAAATAGTGGCCACAACTTTTCAATCTAAAAACCAACTATAATGGCAATTTTAGCTTTTCAAAAACCGGATAAGGTAATTATGCTCGAGTCAAACGACCGATTCGGAAAATTTGAATTTCGTCCGTTGGAGCCAGGGTATGGTATTACTGTTGGCAATGCTTTGCGCCGGATCTTGCTTTCGTCGCTCGAGGGATTTGCTATTACTTCGGTTAAAATAGAAGGTGTTGACCATGAGTTCTCAACCATTAAAGGTGTTGTAGAAGACGTTACCGAATTGATTTTAAACCTGAAGCAAGTTCGCTTCAAACGGCAGGTTGAAGAGGTTGAGGGTGAAAAATTCTCCATTAGTGTTGCAGGTAAGGAAGTATTAACTGCCGCCGATCTCAACAGTTCTCTATCCAATTTCCAGGTATTGAATCCCGAAATAGTTATTTGCAACCTGGAGCCAGGTGTAAACCTCAACATGGAGTTCATGATTGAAAAGGGTAGGGGATACGTTTCGGCCGAAACCAACAAGCCGCATAATGCTCCCTTTGGTACCATCAGTATGGACGCCATATTCACCCCCATAAAGAACGTAAAGTTTTTCGTTGAGGATTACCGTGTTGAGCAGAAAACCGACTATGAAAAGCTGATTCTTGAAATTGCTACCGATGGGTCAATAGCTCCAAAAGAAGCATTGAAAGAGGCTGCCAAAATACTGATTGTTCATTTCATGCTCTTTTCCGACGAAAAAATCACCCTTGACACGGAAGAAAAGTCAACAGGAGAAGAATTTGATGAATCCTCACTCCACATGAGGCAATTGCTCAAAACGCGTCTGGTTGATCTTGACCTGTCGGTGCGTGCATTGAATTGCCTGAAAGCTGCAGATGTTGAAACGCTGGCCGAACTCGTATCGCTCAACAAACACGATTTGCTGAAGTTCCGGAATTTTGGCCGCAAATCCCTCACCGAAATTGATGAACTTGTCAAGGCCAAAAACCTGAGTTTTGGAATGAACCTTGCAAAATATAAATTAGATAAGGAATAACGTACATGAGACACAGAAAGAAAGTCAATCATTTGGGAAGGAAATCAGAGCACCGCAAGGCGTTGCTTTCCAATATGGCTACCTCCCTAATTCTTCATAAAAGACTCAATACAACTCTTGCCAAGGCCAAAGCCCTGAAAGTGTTTGTTGAACCACTTATTACCAAATCCAAAAGCGACGACACACATTCGCGCCGAGTGGTATTCAGCTATCTGGGCGACAAATTTGCTGTAAGTGAATTATTTCGCGAGGTGGCTCAAAAAGTAGCCAACCGCCCCGGTGGATACACCCGAATCCTGAAAACAGGATTCAGAAATGGTGATGGAGCCGAAATGTGCATGATCGAATTGGTTGATTACAACCCGGCAATGCTCAAGAAGGTTGATGCTGAACAAACCAAGAAAACCAGACGTGCAGGTCGCCGCAAGAAAGCTGATGGAACCACAGAAGTTGAGCCTACGAGTTCTGCAACTGCCACTGATTCGGCTGAAATGAATGTTGAAAAGACTTCCAGCGAAGAAAAGCCACAAGTGAAGGCAAAAGCTAAGCCTGTAGCACAAAAAGCGGCTGCTGCCTCCAAGGCGAAAAAGAATCCGGAAGGCAAAAAAAGCAAAACCGAGTAGCTGTAGAGGCTAAAGGTTAAATACAATTTCTGAAATACTATTTTGAAAGCAGGGTAAAGTGTATTAAAAGCTTTATCCTGCTTTTATTTTAAGGTTAACTTTTTGTAATTTTATCCCACATCTCGACCATTAATTTAATTTCCATATCATGAGTGCAATTTTAAATATTCATGCAAGACAAATTCTCGATTCGAGGGGAAACCCGACTGTTGAGGTAGAAGTTGTTACAGAAAACGGTGCCATGGGACGGGCAATGGTTCCGTCGGGGGCATCCACAGGAGTTCATGAGGCTGTTGAACTCAGAGATGGTGATGCATTGAACTATCTTGGCAAGGGTGTACTTAAAGCAGTTGGTAATGTCAACAACATTCTTAATAGTGAGTTGAAAGGCTATCAGGTAACAGACCAGAGTCTGATCGACAAAACCATGCTGGAGCTTGATGGAACAGCCAATAAAGGCAATTTTGGCGCAAATGCCATTTTAGGAGTGTCGTTGGCAGTTGCTCACGCTGCCGCACTTGAAACGGGCCAACCCTTGTTTAGGTATGTGGGTGGTGTGAACGCCAATGTGCTTCCAATTCCTTTAATGAATATCATCAATGGAGGTTCTCATGCCGACAATTCCATAGATTTTCAGGAGTTTATGATCATGCCTATCGGAGCTTCTTCCTTTTCGCATGGTATCAAAATGGGAGCTGAAATTTTCCACCATCTGAGATCAGTCCTAAAAAAACAGGGCTATTCGACCAATGTAGGCGATGAAGGTGGCTTTGCCCCTAACTTAAAGTCGAATGAAGAGGCTATTACCGTAATCTTGCAGGCAATAGAGAAGGCTGGCTATCGCCCTGGAGAAGATGTATTTATTGCCCTTGATCCTGCCGCAAGCGAATATTTTAAGTCCGAAGAAAATGTTTACCATCTGCACAAATCTTCTGGTGAGAAACTTACTCCAGCACAAATGGTTGATTTCTGGGCCGATTGGGTGAAGCGATTCCCAATAGTTTCCATTGAGGACGGTATGGCTGAAGACGATTGGGATGGCTGGAAACTGATGACCGATAAATTGGGTTCCAAGATTCAACTCGTAGGTGATGACCTGTTTGTAACCAATGTAAGTCGTTTGTCAGAAGGTATTCAAAAAGGTGTCGCAAACTCTATTTTGGTTAAGGTGAACCAAATTGGCACCCTTACCGAGACCATAGAGGCAGTAAATCTTGCTTACAGGAATTCTTATACCGCCGTTATGAGCCACCGCTCCGGAGAGACTGAGGATACCACGATAGCTGATTTGGCTGTGGCGCTCAATACCGGGATGATCAAAACAGGCTCGGCCTGCCGTTCCGACCGTATTGCCAAATACAATCAGTTGTTGAGAATTGAAGAAATGTTAGGAGAAACTGCCAGGTATCTTGGTAAAGACTTTAAGTTTCTTCGAAAGTAATTTGCAGCGACGTGTAGCTTATCAGAAAGGGGGCTAATTGCCCCTTTTTTTAAATTATGAATAAAAGGTTTTTGCTTGGTTTTTTTGTGGTTATTGCCCCTCTTGTCCTTAATGCACAGGACACGATACGGGTTTTGCACTACAACCTCCTGGTGTATGGAACGACCATGGCAGAATGCAATCAAGCCAACAATAACGTTGACCTGAAAGACCAATACCTCAATACCATTATTCACCATACCCGCCCCGACATTTTTACCGTGAACGAATTGGGAAGGGGGACCGCAGGCAACCCTTCCCAAAATGTTCAGAGGATTCTTGACAACGTGCTGAATACCGGAGGCAGGACATTCTTCAGGGCAGCCACTTATACCAACCAGGCCAATCAGTCAATAACCAATATGTTGTTCTTCAATGGGCAACGTTTCAGGCTTCATTCCGAACAGGTTATAGCTGTAATTGAGCGCGACATCAATTTGTATAGGTTGTATTTGAATAATCCTGCAAAACTTGCAGTGGGCGACACCACATTTTTAAACCTTATTGTTTCTCATTTTAAAGCCGGATCTACTGCAGATAATCAACAAACCCGCGCCTCAGAGGCCATCGCTGTGATGTCGTTTATTGAGAGCAGAAACCTGACAGGAAATGTGATGTTTCTGGCCGATTTTAATATGAAGTCTGCCTATGAGACCGCCTTTCAAACGCTCACATTTCACCCAAATAACGCAATCCGCTTCAACGATCCTGTGGCAGTACCCGGTAATTGGTTCGATAACCCTGATGTTGCCAGGTATCATACACAGAGCACCTGGACCAGTTCTTCAGGTTGTTTTATCATCGGAGGGATGGACGACAGGTTCGACTTGATACTTATGTCAAATTCATTAATGTGGGGTACTCATGGTCTTCAATATGTTGAAGGGAGCTATCATGTTGTAGGTCAGGATGGGGTGCGGCTTAACAGGTCTCTTATCGAACCTGTGAACTCAAGTGCACCTTTGGCTGTTATTAATGCCCTGTATAACATGTCGGACCACCTGCCGGTTGGAGTTCAATTGGTAACCCGGCCAGCAATCTTGTCGACCGACAGAATCATGCATGGAACCCCTGTCGGATTCCATTTCAACAATCCTGTCAGGGACTATTTGAATTTGCGAATTTCAGGTTTCTCGGATATGGTTGAGGTTTCTGTTTACTCGGTTACAGGCAATCTCATGCTTGCCCTGTTTCCTCAGCAACTTTACGAAGGGGCGACCCTTCAGGTTGATGTTTCGCACCTGATACCTGGTATTTACTTAATCAGGGTTGCATCACCGAAAATAGCTCCCATGGTAAGAATGATGTTAAAACACTAATTTTTGCATGTTGGGCATGATATGTTAAGTTTATGTTAACTTAGACAACCTGCTTTTGAAAAGAATACTTTTGTAATGTTGTAACTAAATTGGGTTATATGGATTACGGTTTATATGAAATTTTAAAGTTAGTCGGTTCGCTCTGCTTGTTCTTGTTTGGAATGAAAACCATGAGCGAAAGCATACAAATGCTTGCCGGTGCACGATTGCGATCGTTTATCGGAGCCATGACCTCAAATCCGGTTATGGGTATTTTTACCGGACTTACAGTTACTGCAATAATTCAATCTTCCTCGGCTGTAACTGTGATGATGGTAAGTTTTGTTAACGCCGGATTGATGACCCTGGCCCAAGCAGTTGGGGTAATAATGGGAGCCAATATTGGTACTACGATTACAGCGTGGGTTATTACAGTGCTTGGATTTGAGATGGAACTGGCCGAACTGGCCCTGCCTATCATTGGGCTAAGCTTCCCACTCATGATGATGGCAAAAGAGCGATTTAAATTGTTTGGCTCTTTACTGCTGGGTTTTGCATTACTGTTTCTTGGCCTTGAAATGCTGAAGGATGCAGTGCCGGATCTGTCTAAATTTCCTGAATATTTTGATTGGCTAGAGCGGTTTTCAGGATATGGCTTTTTCTCAGTTTTAAAACTCATTGGATTGGGTGCCCTCATAGTTGCTGTCATACAATCATCGAGTGCAGGGATGGCTCTAATCCTGGTATTTAGTTACAACGGATGGATAGGTTTCGGGGAAGCTGCTGCCCTGGTTCTGGGTTTCGATCTTGGAACAACTCTTACAGCCAATTTAGCGGCTTTAATGGGAAATAGACAGGCCAAGAGGGCTGCATTTGCCCACACTTTATTCAATCTTGTGGGTATTATTGCTGTGCTGCTTGTCTTCAAGACTATGATTGGCCTAATAACCCAGGCGATGATCAATATGGGGATGGAATCACCATATACTAATCCCACCAGCGTACCGATCGGGCTATCCATTTTTCATACCACATTCAATATTTTCAACACATTGGTGGTTATAGGATTTGTTAAGCCATTCGTAGCGATAATTGAAAAAATCATTCCCATTCACAGTGTGAAATCCGAGAGGCCACATCTTGAGTATTTCAACAGCGGCTTTTTGCAAGCTGCCGAACTTTCCGTAATTCAGGCCAGAAAAGAAACCCTGAAATTTGCAGAACTTTCGCACCGTATGTTCAACTTTATCCCGGCAATGATCATCGAAACTGACAAAAAGGAGTTTGAGGAAATTCGTGAAAGGGTAAGTAAATACGAAGAAATAACCGATAGGGTTGAAGTGGAGATTACTACTTTTCTATCTGCAATTTCGAAAAAGCAACTGAGCGATCAATCAATGGAAGAGCTGCGTCGCATCAGGCTGACATGCTCAGAAATTGAAAAAATAGGGGATATTTGTTTTAAAATGTCAACCGTACTGGCAAAAAAGCGTGAAGAAAAGGTTTATTTCACCCCTGCCCAGCGAAGCGAGCTGTTCGAAATGTTTAAACTCACCAACGATGCCTTTGAGCATGTTTTGGAAAGTTTAAGTAAGGGTGAAAACTTCTCGAAGCAAAACCTGGCAAGAGCTACTGAATTGGAATTGCGCATCAACGCATTTCGCGATGCTGCCTCCGATGCTGTAATTGAAGAGATTGAGAAGGGTACGGTTCATGTGAAAAGCGCATTTTACTTCAATAAGCTTGTAACTTCCAGCGAGAAAATTGGCGACAATCTGCATAATATCGCTGAGGCTATAGCCGGCCTGAATACCGAATAAATTTCGGAAGTTCATGGTTAACCGACCATAGGAGATTTTCTAATTTTTAACTATTGCACAAAAAGCTCCGACTATTCGGAGCTTTTTGTGTTTTCTTATCCTTGATGCCTTTTTGTTGATGCGGAATAATATATAGTTCAAAATTCTTTAATGCGAGATAATACCTGATTTTTATATGAACCATAGCTATTCAAAACCTAATAAACATACTTTTGGTATTAAACAAAAGTTTAAAGTTTCTGGAATGTCCATGTCAACGTATGAAATATATTTTTGTATTTTTGATTGGATAAAACTTTGATTCAATGAGTTTTGGTCTTTACGAAATTTTGAGTGTTTTGGGTTCCATTGGTCTATTCCTGTATGGGTTGAAAACCATGAGCGATGGTCTCCAGAAATTTGTGAGCCGTAAAATGCCAGTTATTTTATCGGCAATGACCTCAACCAGGGTTTTGGGGGTGTTCACAGGTTTCCTGATTACACTGATTATTCAATCATCATCTGCAACCACTGTAATGGTTGTCAGCTTCGTAAATGCTGGGTTGCTCAATCTTGCCCAAGCCATTGGAGTTATTCTTGGAGCCAATATCGGCACCACCGTTACAGCATGGCTAATTACATTTATTGGTTTTAAGGAGGCCATTGCACCCCTGGCAGTTCCTGCAATTGCAATTGGCTTCGTGCTGATAATGTTTTCGAACGAAAAGGTTAAAACCGTTGGAGACTTTTTGCTTGGTTTTGCTTTTCTGTTCCTTGGGATAAACTTTTTAAGGGATACGCTTCCAGGCATGATTGGTCCTTTAGAACTGATAAATCCGGGAGCAGGCGAGTTTAACACGATACTGATTTTTGCCGGATTAGGTCTGGCGCTTACCCTGATTCTTCAATCATCCAGCGCTGTAATGGCGCTGACATTGGTGCTTTGCTTCAACGGATGGGTTGGTTTTGAACATGGCGCTGCCATGGTGCTTGGTGAGAATATTGGAACTACAATTACAGCCAACCTTGCAGCCATAAACGGGAATATTTCATCAAAAAGGGCTGCCCTGGCTCATTCCCTTTTTAATGTAATTGGAGTTTTTTGGATGCTCTTTCTTATGCAGTTTTTCCTTGATTTGATTGATAGGGCCATGATATCAACCGGACTCCAATCGCCCTTTACAACTCCAGAAATGACTCCCATTGGTCTATCCGTATTTCATAGCGCTTTCAATATTGCAAACGTGCTATTGCTTTTTGGATTTGTAAACATCTTAGCCAAAGGTATTGAGTGGATCTTGCCCTCGCGCGATAAAAAGCTGGAACGGTCGCAACTTGAATATTTTAGCACAGGATTTTTAAAAGCCCATGAGTTATCAGCTTTTCAGGCTTCAAAAGAAACTAAGAGATTTGTTGAACTCGCACATAGGATGTTTAACTTTTTGCCTGAAATGTTGAATCAATCAAGTAAAAAAGAGCTTGAGGCGCTAAAAGACCGTATATTAAAGTATGAACAAATAATTGATAAAGTTGACCTGGAAATTAATTCCTTCATGCTCGGGGTTTCAAAAAATAATCTTACCAGCCAGGCAACTGGTGAATTGGATAAAATCCGATTGGCAATAAATGAAGTAGAAAAAATTGGCGATGTTTGTTTCAAAATATCGCTTGCAATCGTTCAATTAAAGCGTGAAAAAATCGAATTTACTCCTTCGCAACGAACCCGTATATTTAATATGTTTCAGCTAACCAATCAGGCATTTGATCATGTATTGGAAGTGTTCGATAAAGGCAGTGAATTTGGTGTAGAGCATTTTGTCAAGACCCGGGAAATAGAATTGAAAATCAACAACTTTCGAGATGAGGCTGCCCAGGAAATTATTGCAGAAACTCAAAAAGGCACTATTCGGGCAAGAAACGCCTTTTATTTTAATAAAGTGATTACAGCTTGTGAAAAAGTAGGGGACAACTTGTATTCCTTAGCCGAGGCTATTTCTGGCCAGAAGAACAAGTAAAGAGCAGGAATAAACAAAACAGTGAATTATATATTTCCAATGCCCCCTAAAACCTCCATTTGCTTACAAGGCATGGTTACAGCCAATTTCATCTGAAAGCCATGCGGATTTAACTAAAAACAAGAGGCAGCTGTAGGCTGCCCCTTGTGAGATAAATTATCGAATTTTTAGCGGGCGGTAAGCCATGTGGGAAGAACATTTTTTTGCCATTCCGACTTTTCGCGGTTCAATTTTTCCATATCCAGGCCAATAAAACTCTGGGCTTTTGCCTTTGTCGAAATATCGGGCATTGCAGGAGGAAATGGTTTATTGTAGTTTCTGAAAATAATAGCAAGAATTATCCTGGCCTCATACACTTTTTGGATGGATGTTCCAAGCACCCTAAGTGCTTCGGAAGGGGAGTGAATACCCATACCTTTGGCAGCAGCAACCCAGTCCCAGCGCCATTGTGCATGGCGGATTAACTGAAGTACGTCTTTCATTTCTGCTTCGGTAGCCCCGGCGTCCCAAGCCATTTTGGCTTCAATGTGCACCCGGGCAAGGTTTTGTTCAGCAATTCGCCGTAATTCGTAAATACGATTCTGATGGTCGAAAACATTTTGCCTTAGCTCTTCTTCGCTTTGCCGGTGGCAGGTCTGGCATGAACTGGCAACATCCGCCAAAGGGCTGCGAAGATGGTGGTCAGTAAACTTAATACCCCCTTCGCGCATGTAGGGCATATGGCAATCAGCACACGAAACTCCTCTTTGTGCATGAATCCCCGTCATAAATAACTCATAATCCGGATGTTGTGCTTTGAGCATAGGTGCTCTGCTCAAGGCATGAACCCAGTCTCTGTGACCTACGCTGTCGTAGTAGGCCTCCATTTGTTCGGCCGAAAATCCTTTGTCCCACGGAAAAACAAGATAGTTACCTGGTTGCCTGAAAAAATATTCCACATGACATTGAGCACAGGTCAGAGATCTCATTTCCTGGCGTGTAGCTTGTGTAATATCAATGCCCTGCCGTTGAAAGGCCTCAACAAGAGCTGGCCTGGTTATCCGAAGGTTCATGGTGCTAGGGTCGTGGCAATCAACGCAGCCGATATGATTGGTAGCCATTGAGCCGGTTTCTGCGAGGGTTTTGGCATAAAACTCCGCCACCCCCATCTCAGCTATCAGGCGGGGAAAATCTGAACTTTTGCAAGCCCAGCACGTTGCAGGTTGTTGAACTCCCGTTCGCAGCGTGTTGTGTACATCTGAGACTGCATAATAGTGTCCGCGCGATTGGTTGTAATCTCTCGAAAAAGGCATTCCAGCCCACATAATTACCAGTTCAGGATAGTCTTCAAGGTAATCGATCCAGGCTGATCCAAAAAACCTACTCCTGAAGCTCGTATCTGCAGTTTGCATATACGTTTCGTATTGCCTTGGGAAGTTGCGTCCCCAGACAGAATTGTCCGACTCCCATTCACCTATCGGGCTAATCATTTGGAAATAGAGTTGTGCCTCAGTCCTCCGTTCTACAATGCTGGCAGCAAATATTCCTATCAAGAAAACAATGAAAACGGTTGCCAAAAACAATACCCAATTAACCCATGGCTTTTTCTTCGAAATTTCTATTATACTCATAGTTTTGGTTATTATATGGTTCGTGGTAATGTGTTCTGTGCTTTCAAGCCTCTAATTATGGTAAATCCTGTGTTTGTATGTTTACAGTTCGTTCATCAGCTCCAAAAAGCCACTCCAACCATGACGGTACGGCTGTAGGTAGCCGCTCAACAAGAGCATGCGGCGCCGCCGATAGGCTTCTCACGGAGCCGTGAGGTGTTTCGCGATGGCAATCCCAGCATACCTTTCCTTCGCCAGCTTCGGCCATCCTACCTGTTACTTCTACCAGACTGGTCATATCCACTAAATCCAGATGGCATCGGATACAATTCTCCTGTACTACGTTTCGGCCGGCACTTTTTATCTGAATAACCTGTGGCTCCAAGCCAAAAGTGAATGCGTAGGAATGTCTAAATCCGTCTTTCGCTTTAAAAAAGTACCGTCTTATCTGGTTTTCATAGGGAACATGGCAGTCGCTGCAAGTAGCCATATCGTTGTGAGCACTTTTCGACCAGGATGCATAATGTGGATACATTACATGGCAATTTGTGCAGGTTTCTGGCCTATCCGAAAGATATGAAACTGCTTCTGACGTATGCAATACCAAAAGAAGGATTCCGCAAAAGATCCCGGCCAGCACCACCACTGTAATTCGCCAATTGTCCGGCGGTGTAATAAATCGTATGAGTTTTTTCATCAGGTTTTTCTGGGTTTCGTGAAACAATTCCTAATGACCCCAAAACAAAGCAGGTGTTTATTTGGCTTAAGCTTTATTGTTCGGATTGTAAAGTATAAAATCTATATTATAATAAAATGCTAAACATAAACAAATGAACGTGATGTGATAATTACCAAATATAAGAGGAAAAAATGATGTTTTTACAGTTAAACAAATTTTTTTTTGAGATTACGAAAGTTTTTATTTTGGTTTACCTCTGGTGTCAACAAAAAAGCCCCAACCTTATCGGAAGGGGCTTTAAAAAGGGTGGCGACGACATACTCTCCCGGGTGTAACCCCAGTACCATCTGCGCAGGCAGGCTTAACGACTCTGTTCGGAATGGGAAGAGGTGGACCCTGCCGCTATAGT
>DATIKH010000058.1:0-12011 GCA_035477775.1 Bacteroidales bacterium
TCCGTTGTATGCCTCGGTCAATTCTTGTCGCTGCTTTTTGTCGGCCAGGGTGAGCGCCGTGAGGTACAGCCAGGTTTTCTTCCCTGCAAGAATATCACCCCCGCTCATTTTACCAAATTTTTCGGTATCGCCATACACATCAAGTAAGTCGTCCCTTATTTGAAAAGCGATACCGATATTTTCGCCGTACTCATAAATCAATTGAAGGTTTTTCTCAGAGGCGCCGGCTACAATTCCGCCCACTTTGAGGCAGGCAGCGGGCAATACCGCAGTCTTGAGTCGAATCATTTCCAGGTAATCCTCGATGGAAACAAATTGTTTTTTCTCAAAGTCCATGTCGTATTGTTGTCCTTTGCAGACTTCAATTACGGTTTTGTGAAATGTTTCCATTACCTGCCTCAGGTGGATGTCGTCCACCCTGGTCATATATTCTCCGGCAATTGCAAAGAGCGCATCGCCCGACAAAATGGCGGTGTTGGTGTTCCACTTGGTAAACACGGTTGGCTGTCCCCTTCTGATAGGGGCATTGTCCATAATATCGTCGTGAATCAATGTGAAATTGTGAAACAATTCCAGGCCGATGGCAGGGTTTATGGCTTTTTCGACAGGTGCTCCGAAAATATGAGCCGAAAGAAGGGTTAAAACGGGTCTAATCCTTTTTCCACCGTTTTTAATGCAATAGTCCAACGGCTGGAAAAGCCCCTCGGGTTCCTCTGCAAATGAGAGGGATGCAAAAGTGCGATTGGCCAGACTATACAGATCCGCAAGATTCATAGCGGGTTGCAAATTCGTGGTCATGTCCGTTCATGATAAATTCGGGATTGTTCAGAATCTGGTAAATGCCCTCCCTGATGGGTTTCATCGGACGATTGAGTAGTTTCTGCATTTTGGTAATATCGGGCAGTCTCCGTTGCATATCACCTTCGGCAAGAGGAGGCAGGATAATGAGCTTGCTGTCCGAGCCCGTTATATCAATGATCAGTTCTGCCAAATCCCTGATGGACAATTCATAGTCGGAGCCAATGTTTACAACTTCATTTACAACATGATTATTATAAAGAGCACTGATGCAGGCGTCAACGTTATCATCAATAAAGCAGAAGGTTCTTGTTTGCTTCCCGCCTCCAAACAACGGGATGTCTTCGTTGCGCAAAGCGTGTCTGATAAATTTCGACATCACAAAGTCTATCGATTGCTTGGATCCATAGGTGTTGAAAAACCTGAATATGGAAAAGTCAAGACCAAATTCTTTCTTATAGGTTCGCAGGAAAGCTTCACCCACATTCTTTACAACAGCGTAGGGCAGCCTGGAGTTCAGGGGGGTAGTTTCTTCATTCTGTGGAAGATGAACCGGCTCACCATAAACCTCAGAAGAAGATGCAAAAAACAGTCTTTTTACCCTGGTATTCTTGCTTAAATTGCATATATGCTTTATACCGTCAAGGTCATGTAGTACTTTGTGTGGATTTTCCTGGGTGCGTTTCACCCCTACCATGGCAGCATAATGAAACACATAATCGAAACTGGTTCCAAGCATTATTTCCGAAATATCCTGGTATTCGTTGACATCGCACCTGATAAAATGCCAGTTTTTTAATGACGGCGACGGGAGTTTCTTAATACTCCCGGTCGAGAGGTCATCGGCTATAACCACATAATTAGCCGGATCATCAATAAGTTTTTCAGCCAAACGGCTTCCTATAAAACCTGCGCCACCGGTAATTAGTATTGTTCTCGAATTTGACATCGGTAGGTTTAAAAATTAGAGCAAAGGTAAAGTAATGTCCTTGGACTTTTTAGAATACCCCGCTAGGAATAATTAACAAATCGTGAAAACCCATCTTGGAATACTTTACCTTTAAATTATGTATTTAAGCAAATTGATAAAATTTAACCTCAATGGTATATAAAAAACTATATAACGGTATTTTTTATTGTTTTGTTCAGTTTGTTTTCTGTTTACAGATATAGATTGAGGATGATTTATTTTTTAGCGGGCATGGTTGATGAATTAAAATTTTTCTGATTATTGCCGTGTATTGAAAACCTGGAGCCCTTACATCATTTATTTAAGCTGCTTTTGGAGGTTTATGGGTAGTTTTTTTACAACAAGATTATAGGAGTGATCTGTCCATTCATGCAATAGACTGTCGGGCAATGATCCGCACATAATGATGGTGTTCCAATGCGTTTTATTCATATGGTAACCTGGTTTTACCTCCGGGTATAATTCCCTTAGGGCAACGGCCTTTTCTGGGTCGCATTTCAGGTTGATGCTCTCAAAAGATTCCACATCGGTCAGTGCGAATATTTTGCCCATTACTTTAAAAACCAAGGTGTCGCTATCGAAAGGAAAACCTTCGGTAACCCCCTTTTTCGACAAGCAGTAATTGCGGAATGCTTCGATATCCATACTAATCGTCAGAACGCTTTAAAATGGTTGCGGTCCGGTTGCCATAGGGCAATGCTTGCTCTTCGTCTTTGAGTTTTTTCCAGGCGCGGGCAATAATGACCTCGTCAATATCATCGCGTTTGCAGGGGACCTCTACGATATACTCGTCGATAGCGTAAGTTGCGATACTGCATTTTACAATGGCTTTTCCCATTTGTTCAGGTTTTGAAAAGTTGATAATTGGGCTGTTGCTTTGTCGAATCTCCGGCAACGTATCAACAATATTACAAAATTAAAGTTTGAATCTGAGATAGTTTTACCTGAAAATTAGCAAACACCAATCATTTGGCCAAATTTTTGTAACTTTGCAAAACCATTCCGGGGCTGACATGGATTTGACAGCAGGTCGAGTGGAAGTGTAAGCATGCCGAGCGCTGTGAACGCGGCTCGTTAATCCCGATTCTCACGCCTATAAACGGCAACAACAATTACGCATTGGCTGCTTAATAATAGTTATTAGGCGCCTTTTGCTTCCCGGGAAGCAACGCCTGGCCGCGTCCCCAAGGAAGCATCATCAAAAGCCGGGATAAGCCATGTAAGACCCTGGTGCATGGACTAAAACCTAAAGGGTGTAGGCAGAGAATAGGGGCGCCTTTTCCCGGTTCGAAACCGAATTCCCAACTAAAGGATAAGCATGTAGAAAGCATTTTTGCTGCTTGTTTGGACGAGGGTTCAATCCCCTCCAGCTCCACAAGGATACCGGCCGGAAGGCCGGTTTTTTTTATTTCTGCCAAACTAATTCTTGCACCCAACTTCCGATTCATAAATTTGTTTTAGCAATATCGCTGGCTTGTTTACCGTATTGAATTATTTTTGTAACTGTTCAACCCAAAAAAATGAAAAAAATCCGATTGTTTCTTGTTTTTTTTCTTGCTGCTCCATTGATAATATTGTCATCCTGTCCAAGAGCGGGGGTGCCTGAGGATGCTCTTCGGAATCAGGCCAATGAGCAAGATGCCAAAACCCTGGAAGTGCCTGTTTTTAATGCCGACAGTGCTTTTGCTTATGTTGAGCGGCAGGTAGCCTTTGGCCCCAGAGTGCCCAACACGCCTACACACCTAAGGGCTGCATCCTGGCTTGCCAGTACATTAGGAAAATTTGCAGATACGGTCATTGTGCAACATGCCAGGGTGAGGGCCTCCAATGGCGACATTTTGGCTATTCAGAACATCATTGGTTCGTTCGACGTTGACAATCCCAGGCGGGTACTGCTTGTGGCACACTGGGATACACGGCCCTGGGCCGACCACGACCCCGATCCCGCCAACCACTGGAAGCCCTTCGATGGTGCGAATGATGGAGGAAGCGGTACGGCAGTATTGCTCGAAATAGCGAGGCAGATCAACCTGTCCGGGCAAAGGCCCGCTGTGGGAATAGATATCATCCTTTTCGATGCCGAGGATTATGGCGAGCACGAAAGCGTAAGCGGAAGGGTTGAAGATTCCTGGGGGCTGGGGTCACAGTACTGGGCGCGAAACCCCCACCGCATGAACTATCGTGCCCTGTATGGAATAAATGTGTGCATGGTTGGGGCCCATGGTGCAAGATTTCTGCATGAAAGGTTTTCCGCAATGTATGCCATGAACGTCATTCGAAAGGTTTGGAATACAGCTCACCGGCTGGGTTTTCAGGAGTTCTTTCCCAACGAGGAAGGGGGTTTTATTATCAACGACCATTTCTACGTAAACAGAATTCTTAATATTCCAACCATTAATATAATTCACCAGAGGCAAGGAAGCCAGCACGTGTTTTTTCCCGAATGGCATACCATGGAAGATGATATGGATGTAATAGACCGGGCAACTCTCAAAGCAGTAGGTCAGACCCTGCTTACGGTAATCTACGAAGAATAAACGCTGAACACCTCTTTAATTACAGGTCATTTGCCAGATTGGCGAGTTCGCTCCTTTCGCCTTTTTCGAGTCGTACATGGGCATAGATCGGGTGGTGCTTCACCCTGTCGATAAGGTACGACAGGCCGTTGCTTTGTGAGTCGAGGTAAGGTGTGTCGATCTGGTAAATATCGCCGGTAAAAATCATTTTGGTGTTTTCTCCGGCACGGGTAATGATGGTTTTTACCTCATGGGGAGTAAGGTTCTGCGCCTCGTCGATTAAAAAAATGATATTGGAGAGGCTGCGGCCCCTGATGTATGCCAAGGGAGCAACAACGATTTTTTCGTTTTCGAGGGCGTCGGTAATGTTTTTGAAATCACGGTCCCTTTCCCTGAACTGTGTTTGAATAAACTTGAGATTATCGTACAAAGGCTCCATATAAGGGCTGAGTTTGGACCCGATGTCGCCCGGAAGAAATCCGATATCGCGGTTGCTCAATGGCACTATGGGGCGGGCTACAAAAAGCTGATCGAACTCGCGGCGCTGTTCCAAGGCTCCGGCTAAAGCCAGCAGCGTTTTTCCTGTTCCGGCAACACCTTGAAGTGTAACCAGTTTTACCTCCGGGTTCAGTATGGCATGCAATGCAAAAACCTGCTCTGCATTACGCGGGGTAATCCTTTGTACCGTATGCTTTTCAATGCGCCTGATTCGCTTTTCTACCGCACTGTAGAAAGCCAGGACAGAGTTTTTTCCGTCGGACAAAATGTAATAGTGATTCGGGAAAGGTTCAGAAACGCCAATTTCAGAGGCTTCGCAAAAGCCAAAATTGTACAGTTGCTCAATAGCCTCTGTGGGTACTTTGGTTAGGTGCGACTTGCCGGTATAAAGTTCATCGATGTTTTTTACTTTACCCGTTTCGAAATCTTCGGCACATAGGTTCAGTGATTTTGCTTTCAGGCGGAGGTTGATGTCTTTCGAAACAAGTATTACCTTCCTGTCGGGGTACTCCCGCGTTATTTGCAGGGCAGTGTTCAGGATTCTGTGGTCTGGCTTGTCTTCGCCAAAAACATGAATGGCATCCAGCCCGTTTGGCTGGTTCATAAAAACTTTTATCCTTCCTCCCCTGGAGTTGCCAACCGGCAGCCAATCCTGGAGGGAATTGTTTGCTGAGAGGGTATCAAGAATCCGCGTAAACTCTCTGGCTTCGAAATTCTTGGTGTCGTTTCCTTTTTTAAACTGGTCAAGCTCTTCAAGCACCGTGATAGGCAAGGCAACGTCGTTGTCTTCGAAACTTACCAGGGCGGCATGGTTGTAAATGATTACCGAGGTATCGAGAACAAAAATTTTAGATTTCTTTTGGTTTCCGGACCTTGATTTCTTTTGAGTTTTTAATTCATCCGGAGCAACAGTCGATTTTTCCATCAAAGAAATTATTTTAATTGGTCAGGAGGAGTTTTCGGTGCAAATTACTGCTGTATTAACAGTTTTTATTACTACTTCCACAGGGGTGGTTTTTTGCAAGACACAAAGGTAGGCAGTAAATCTGTTCCATCAAAAAATATATCTTGCTTAAGTTAAATTTAAAAAAATGTAATGGAATTTTTCCGTTTTAATTTTTTTGTAATTTAGCACCCTAAAAATTAAGCCCTTATTTGTATGTAGGGAGAGGTGGCCGAGTGGTCGAAGGCGCACGCCTGGAAAGTGTGTATACCTCAAAAGGGTATCGAGGGTTCGAATCCCTCTCTCTCCGCCAACTTTTCCCAAAATTCAAAACAAGTTTTTAACATTTTTCTTTTAACAAAAACCAACAGATCAGTTATGAAAAAATTATTCGCCTTGTTGACTGTCGCAGGTATGCTTACTTTTGGATTGAGCACCACAGTTATTGCCCAAGAAGGGACTCCCCAGGCAACACCTGAGGTAGCTGAGCCCGTAGTTGAAGAAGCAGCTCCGGCTGTAGCTCTGCAGCAAGAAGCAGTTCCTGCTGAAGAAGATTTGTCCTTCCACTTTGTACTTAAGGAAAGGTTTATTGAAGGTGGCGCTGGCTTTATGAGCGTTATTCTTTTGTGTCTTATTATAGGCCTTGGATTGAGCATTGAGCGGATTATTTACCTGAACCTTTCGAGCACCAATACTGCCAAGCTGCTGAACAAAGTAGAAGCCGCTCTGAAAAATGGTGGTTTAGAGGCTGCAAAAGAGGTATGCAGGAGTACGCGCGGTCCGGTTGCAAGCATTTACTACCAAGGCCTGGATAGGTACAACGAAGGTATGGAAGTGGTTGAGAAATCGGTTGTTTCTTACGGAAGTGTGTTAATGGGCCGCATGGAACTTAACCTTTCCTGGATTTCTCTTTTTATCGCCATCGCGCCCATGCTTGGATTTATGGGTACCGTTATTGGTATGATTGCCGCTTTCGATGCTATTGCAGCAGCCGGCGATATCAGTCCTACAATTGTTGCTGAGGGTATCAAAGTTGCCCTTCTTACCACCGTTTTTGGTCTGATTGTTGCGGTAATTCTTCAGGTTTTCTACAATTACATCATCAGCAAAATCGACACCCTAGTCAACACCATGGAAGATTCAACCATCTCGTTCATGGACATCCTTATCAAGTACAAAAAATAATTTTAACAATCCAAAATTATGAGCGATACATTGATCAGCATCGGGTTGTATGTAACGTATTTCCTGGTCGTGTTAGCGGTGGTTTCGACGGTTCTCTTTGGCGTGACGCAAATTGTCAGGAATTTTAAAAAGGCTAAAGGGGCTTTGGTCGGAATGATTGTATTGGTTGTAATAGTAGTCATTGCATTTGCAATTAGTACTGGCGAACCTTATCCGGCCTTTGGCGTCGGACCAAACGCTTCAAGGTGGATTGGCGCTGGTATAACAACCACTTTCATCCTTGCAGGGTTGGGCTTGGTTGCTGCTGTTTACACCGAAGTTTCTAAAATGTTTAAATAAACATAAATTCAAGAGGAGAAACTATTATGGCAAGGTTGAATCCCGAAATTAATGCCGGTTCAATGGCCGACATAGCCTTCCTCCTGCTGATCTTCTTCCTGGTTACAACAACCATGGATGTAGATACAGGAATCATGAGGATGTTGCCACCGCCCATTGACCCCAATGCTCCTGAACCGCCACCGATAAAGGAACGGAATGTCTTTGTTGTTCTTATTGACTTCCAGGATCGTTTGCTTGTTGAGGGTCAGCCAGGAAATATTAACACCCTGCGCCAACAGACAAAAGAGTGGTTTGTGAATGCAAATAACGATCCCAATAAACCCGAGAGACGTCTGGCAGCTATTGACCATCTCGGCGATATGGAAATTTCAAGGGGTGTTATTTCGCTCCAGAACGACCGTGGGACCTCTTATGAAATGTATATCGCCGTGCAGAATGAACTCACGGCTGCTATCATGGAATTACGCGACGAATTGTCGAATCAAAGATTCGGGGTTGACTTCGAAGAATTGACCGACGAGGAACTTATTGAGTCAGTTAGAGAAGCTATACCAATGGCTATTTCTGAAGCAGAACCAAGAGATATTGCAGCAGGAAGGAGGGCTTCATAATGGGACGATTTAAAAAAGGGTCAACCTCCAAGATGGCACCTATTAGCACAGCTTCACTTCCCGACATCATCTTCATGCTGTTGTTCTTCTTTATGGTTACTACAACCATGAGAGAGACCCAACTGTTTGTAAGAAACCAAATGCCCCCGGCAACTGAAATTCAAAAGCTCGAACGTAAATCGCTTGTGAGTTTCATTTACATCGGACCTCCGCTTCAATATCAAATTTTTGGTACCGAGCCGCGTATTCAGCTCAATGACGCTTTTGCAGTACCAGCCGATATCGCTGCCTTTATTTCGGCAGAGCGCGAAGCACGAGCCGAAGCCGAGCGCCCTCTGATGACTACTTCTATGAAGGTTGACAGGGAAACCAAAATGGGCATTGTTACTGACGTAAAACAGGAACTTAGAAAAGTTAATGCGCTGAAGGTTAACTACTCTACTCTGCGTGGAGAAGTTACTCTAGGAAGGCGATAGCGCCTGAACCAAATAAAAAAAACCGGCCTCGCGCCGGTTTTTTTTATCCTGAAAAACAATCCACCGGGTACCAATGCCGTCAATAAATCTTAGCTTTCGGATGGAATTAGGTAGTCTTTTTATTTGGTCTTGCGCGAAAACTTCCTCCAGTTGAACACTTCGTGCTTTTGATGCGATCCGAAATATCCGTCTTTTACCGCCCTGATCTCTTCAACAGTGTAAAAGGCATTTGGGTTGTACTGATTAATTATTTCTTTTGCGAGGGGGAAACTTTTCCGTTTCATAATAGTTAACACAATCTGAACCGGCCCCAAAGCGCCTTCAGCGGCTATTGAAGTAACTCCAAATCCTACTTTACGCAACTGGGCTATCATCATACTCGAATCGTCCTTTGGAATGATGCGAACAAGCACAGTACCGATACTTATTCTCTCTTCAATACGCATTCCAATATAATTCCCCATGGCAAACCCTGCCCCGTAGGCTATATACGACATGGGATTGGTGAGATGCTGCAGCACCTGGGTAACCGCAAGCAACCAAATAATTACTTCAAAGAAGCCGAGGAATGGACCAATGTTTTTGTAGCCCTTCGAAACAAAAATTAAGCGCATGGTGCCAATGCTCTGGTCGAGAATACGAGAGCAAAAGATCAGCAATGGCAGAACTACCCAAGTCCACCAAAAGGAATCAAGAAATGTAGCCTCCATAGTTATTCGGTTTGGTTTTCGAACGGGATATACCTGTTTGTAAGGCAGTAGCTGCGCGAAACACCTGTATTAAAATCTCTTACAAGCACCTGGGTTTCGGTCAGTAAGCCTGACTCATCGTAATTTTTTTCGAGCTGTTTTATCAGTTGACCTTGTTGGTCGAGTTCGGCCTGAAAAACAATTTCGCCCTTGTCGTTGTACTCAATTTCTGTGGTGATCATATGTCTTTTGTTCTCTTCTGTAATTTTCACCGGCCGTCCCTTTTCATCGTTAAAGTAGGAAAAGCGTTCCATTGGCGTGTTTGCTTGGTTGTAAGAAGTAACCGTTGTCAAGACTCCCTGATCATCATAAGCATATATTTTTCTAAGCCAGTATTCCTCCTCCGGATTATTTACCACGGCCTCAATCAGTTTCCCTTTTTCATTGTACGTGTAATCAGATTCTGAAATAAGGTTTCCTTCGTTATCGGTTTTAAGTTCCTTAATTAACCGTTCTTCCTCATATTTCAAAGTTTCAACAACTTCCAGAAAATCATCTTCTGCATAATATTCCTTTCGGATCACGCGGTTTTGTGAATCCCGGAAAAACTTGATAAGGTCGGCAGATCCATCAGCATAATGAAGCATTTCACAGGCGATCCTATTGTTGGCATCGGGTTCGAATGTTCTTTTTTCCAATACCGACTCATCATGATCCAATAATTCTTCGCTGAGCAAAAAACCTTCGGAAGTGTATTTGTAGACCATTGCCTGCTCCATGTGCCCGTCGGCACTCCAATGGGTTTCCTTTACCAGTTTACCATGTGGCAATTCGAATATGCTTTCAGATACCAGGTATTCTGGTTGATTGGAATCCAGTTCGCCCAGGGTGTTGTAAATCAAATTTTTGCGAAACACAGAGATACTTTTGAATTTCTTGTCCATTTTAAGGCTAATTGTCAGTTTTATTTTACGCACAAATTTATCCAATCCTCAAAACTATTGTTTGTAATTTGTTTAAATGTTTCTTTTATAGCTGACAATACCATACAACCTGGTTGCCGAAGGCCACGACGTAATGAATTTATGTATTGGTCACCGGCGCAACTTGGAGTTAGACCTGGGCCATGAATCTGATTTTTTTCAGCTAATTTTGCAAATTCATTTTTTCTTCACCCTAAAATGCCTGATCAGCAACATACAGGAACTACCGACGACTGCCTCGAGGTATTTGGCGCCCGCGAACACAACCTGTGCAATATAGACCTTGCGATCCCCCGGCATCAGTTGACAGTGATTACCGGGCTGAGCGGAAGCGGAAAGTCATCCCTGGCTTTCGATACCATTTATGCCGAAGGGCAAAGGCGCTATATGGAGACTTTCTCAGCCTACGCCCGGCAATTTTTAGGAACCCTTGAGCGCCCTGATGTTGACAAGATCACAGGCCTGAGCCCTGTTATCAGCATTGAACAAAAAAGTACCAGCCGCAATCCACGATCCACCGTAGGCACCATCACAGAGATTTATGATTTCTTGCGGTTGCTGTTTGCCAGGGTTGGAGAGGCCCGTAGTTATGTTACCGGAGAGCGGATGGTGCGGTATAACGACGAGCAAATCTTCGAGTTAATGCTCCAGAAATTTTCCGGGCAAAACGTGATGGTGCTGGCCCCGCTGGTAAAAGGCCGCAAAGGGCATTACCGCGAATTGTTTGAGCAGGTTAGAAAACAGGGCTTCCTTAAAGTGCGCATCGACGGACACATTCGGGAACTCGAACCCAACATGAAGGTTGACCGGTACAAAGTTCATGACATTGAAGTGGTTGTTGACAGGCTTCGGATTGATGGAAATGATAGCCGCAGGCTGGGGGCATCGCTTCAAACAGCAATGAAGCAAGGCAAGGGCGTGGTCATGATTCTGAGCGAAAGCGATCAGAAGGTTTATCATTTCAGCAAGCACCTCATGTGTCCGACCACCGGAATAGCCTATAGCGATCCCGAACCCAATACATTTTCGTTCAATTCACCTTACGGCGCCTGCACCCACTGCAACGGACTGGGAACCATAAGTGAAATGGACATCGAGAAAATTTTTCCAAACAAAGCCCTTTCTATTAACAAGGGAGGTATTGCTCCTATTGCAGAAAATAAAAACGGGTGGATTATCAGGCAACTCGATGCCATTTGCCAGCGGTACAACACAACCCTCGACACCCCGATTGCCGAAATGCCAGACGAAGCCATAAACACCATCTTGTATGGATCGAATGAGGTTTTCAGGATTAAACATGAGCATCTGGGGGTTGCCGAACCCTATTCGATGACTTTTGAGGGAATAATGAACTTTATCAGCCATCAGCAGGAGGAAAGTAGCAGTCCGGCCTTGCGTAAATGGGCTGCTGGATTTATGCAACAAAAAGCTTGCAGTGAATGTCATGGAAAAAGATTAAAGAAAGAATCACTACACTTTTACCTTCCAGGCGACTGTAATATCGCCGATCTTTCAGAAATGGACCTCGCTTCGCTCCAACAGAAACTTCGTCTGCTGCCCGACCAGTTTGATGACCGTTATCGACGGATAGCCGGAGAAATTTTACGCGAGCTAAACCTAAGGCTTGGTTTTCTGCTTGGGGTAGGACTCGACTACCTGACACTCAACCGCCCGGCAGGGTCGCTCTCAGGCGGAGAGAGCCAGAGGATCCGATTGGCTACCCAAATCGGCTCCCAACTTACCGGCGTATTGTATATTCTCGACGAACCCAGCATAGGCCTGCACCAACGCGACAACCAGCGGCTTATCCACGCACTTAAAGAACTGAGGGATATCGGCAATTCGGTAATTGTTGTAGAACATGACCGCGATATGGTCATGGCGGCCGACCATGTGGTGGATATGGGACCCGGAGCCGGCGTTAATGGCGGCAGGGTTGTGGCACAGGGAAGCCCATTGCAAATCATGCAGCAAAAAACTATTACGGCCGATTATCT
>DATIKH010000059.1:0-14065 GCA_035477775.1 Bacteroidales bacterium
CCCGATGGGCCAACCCTGTCAAGTTGTTTCATTCCCCCGTAGCGACTGCCCTTGCCTGCAGCCAAAACTAATAAGGTTAGGTTCATTTGTAAAATGTAATTTAAATGGGAAAAATTTTGCCAAGCAAAAGTAATACCTGAAACCGGATTAAATCAGGCTATGTGGTGCTTTTTTTTGGCAATCGGGTCAAATCCCTGTCAGGGTTTTCAATCTCCTTTTCGGTTGAAGGAGGGTTTTGAAATGCCTTGTGTTTTTTGTCACGAGCAACCAGAAAATATGGGCCAACTAAAATGGCCACTATAATAAGTCCGGTAAACAAAACTGCTAAATCCATTTTTTCCGTTTTTAAGGTACTTGTAATAAATTTTGCTAGAATTCCCAGGCATGTGCATGCCGGGTAACACCACAAAAGGTTTACAAGTATTCATGAAAAGGAAAAATTTTGGCTTTTAAGCCATAGCTTGGAATATGAAAGTGTTGTTGACGAAATGCCAACTGTTGACCATCTGAAGGTTGAGAAATGATTGCCCGAAACCACAACATTGGAAGGTTTCCGGTATTTTCCGACTGGGAGTTCCTTGAGATTATCCGGATCAGGTTATTCTGATTGGGGAAACTTACAGCCGAAACCGGTAATACACCTTGTGCCAGCACATAGCTTTTGGAGGTAAACATACCTGTACTGCATTCAGGTATATCGTTGCGACCAGCAAATTCCCATTGCACTGATAAATTCTCTGCGCCAAACAAAACAATGGCCAGAGCAACCAGCGAAACGAATCCTTTTATTCCGGAGAGGTAATTTCTGAAAAACATCCTTGGAAAAATCATCTTTGCCATTGTGTAAACGGCAACCTTAATGCAAGGGTGGCTGAAGTATTTGTAGTGGCTTTATATCTTCAACCAAACTTTTATAGGAAACAAACGAATGGAAAAAAAGTTTGATTGGAACGAAATTGACAACCTGCAACGACGCATATTTCTTGTTTACCTTTTGTAAAACAGGAAAAATTCTTAAAATGAGCGCTACTTCTTACCCGGAATCTCCCAGAACTCTTCATGGTGTATTTTGGCCTTAAAATGCAAATTTTATTGGTTACAGACCTTAATGCAATGGCCTGCCTTTCAGATTGTCAAAACCTTTAAATTTGTTTTCAGATTCGGGAAATACCACAGATTTTACCAGATTCAAAATTTCCTACCTTTAGTTACAAAAAACCAGGTAATTGTTTAAAAAAATAAAACCATGAAGTACATCAACATTTTATCATTTTTGAGCATGGTCCTTGCAAATTTCCTTGCCAATTTTTTGCCGATTGGGGGAAGGACCACCGGCGAGATATCATCCATGTACCCCAATTTGTTCACACCGGCAGGTTTTGTATTTTCCATTTGGAGCGTGATTTATCTTCTACTCCTGATTTTTGCCGTCCTGCAACTCTTCAAATCAAATCAACAGGTCAGGCAGACAATCGGTTGGTATTTTACGTTAAGCTGCATACTGAACATTGCATGGATAATTGCCTGGCACCACCTGATAATTTGGCTTTCTTTGATTTTGATGGCCGGATTGCTGCTTTCGCTGGTTATAATAAACTTAAAGCTACGGGCGATTCCTTCCAGCCTATTCAAGGCTACTTTCGGAATCTATCTTGGATGGATTTGCATTGCTGCCGTTGCCAATAGTACAATATTTTTAATGTCGGTTAACTGGGGCGGGCTTGGTCTGCCAGATGTATTCTGGGCAACAGCAATGGTTGTAGCAGGAGCTTTAATAGCAGCATTGGTTATTGGCAAACTAAACAATTTCTTTGTTGCATTGCCTGTTGCCTGGGCATTTTATGGTATAATTCACCTCCGGATTCATGATTACCTTTCGGTTGCCATTGCTGCCGCAGCCGGCATACTGATAGTGCTTTTGGTTTCGGTTGTTATCATTGTAAAACAGTTAAAAAAGCAACCTGTTTGAAAGCAAAGATTCAGTTTTTCAACTACAAGTTGATGGTATGGACGCTTCTCATTATTGCGCTAATAATGGGTGGAACCTACCTTGTAATTGCTTTTTCTTATAATCTGCAACAGGAAACCGAGCGACGTATCGACATGGTACGGCAGAGCGTGGCCGTGGCAAAAGAAATGGAGGTTGAGTTGATCATGATGCGGGGTTATACATTGACCTATCATGTTGACAAATCGAAACAATGGCTTGATTCAATTCAGCGCCGCGAAACCCGTTTTATCATCCTTCTCGAAAGAGCCCGCTTAAATGCTGCAAGTCCGGAAGAGCACCTTCTTCTTCAACAGATTTCAGCACTTTTTTCTAATTACAAGCAAAACCTGATTACGGCTTCTGCTAAGGTTCGGAGTTTTCAATTCAGGCAGGCAGATGCCCTGATTGTTTTTGCCGCGAGGAACCTTCTTGGCACCATTTTAGAAAAAAGCCGGAGTTTTATCAACCTGAACACGATAGCCGAGGCAGCCTACGAAAAGGAAATTTATAGAGCCAATGCTATCATTCTCAGAGTCATGATTTTTTTGGGCATAGGAGGAACCCTTGCTGGACTCATTTTAGGATGGATCATTTCGAGAATGATAATCAGGCCAATAAACCAATTGTTTTTGCAGGTCAAAGCTGCCTCGGGAGGCGCAACCCTTGGCAACCTGGAAATTACCAATCAGGACGACATTGGCCAGTTGGGTGAGAAAATAAAGGAATTGATTGCCCACATAAACAAAACCCAGGCAGATCTCCAACGCAACAAAGAGTTGCTCGAATATTCGAATAAATATGCCGTGCTTGGCAAAGTGGCGCCCACTTTGGCCCACGAGATCCGGAACCCGCTTGCCTCGATTAAAATGCTGGTTTACACCATTAAAGAGGAAACCCAGGTGGGGTCGGAAATTAAAAACGACCTGGAAATTATTTCAGCAGAAATCGACCGTGTTGAAGCCTTTATACGTAATTTTCTGAAATTTGCCCGCCCAGCGGAGCCCATGCTACAACCAACAGATCCGTCGGAAGTATTGCAGGAAGTGGTTCAATTGCTTAAACCCAATCTGAAAAAGAACCTGATAGAATGTGAGTTTCAACATTTGGCAGAAGGTAAAACGGTGATGGCCGATTCGGGTCAATTGAAGCAGGTATTCATGAACCTGATGATAAACGCCGTTGAAGTAATGCCAAACGGAGGCAAGCTCACCCTAACAACCAGCATTGAAGCGCCCCGGATATCAGGCGAATATATTGACCAGGAATTTGTCAGAATATCGATAGAAGATACCGGCCCCGGAATTCCTGAAAAAGTAATGCAGCACTTGTTCGAGCCATTTATTAAAGCCAGCGAACATGGAGTTGGCTTAGGCCTTTCTATTTCGCAAAACATTGCAAACCTGCACAAAGGTTGGGTGGAAGCCGAAAATAAACCTAATGGAAGCGGGGCTGTTTTCAGTGTGTTACTTCCTTTGTCAAAAATCTGAACTAAAGTGGCTTATGTATAAAATTTTGATTGTTGATGACGAGAAAAGCGTAAGATATTCGTTCCGAAAACTCCTTAAGGAATTCCAATACAGCATTTATGAAGCTGATAGTTACGATTCAGCTCTTGAAACACTGCGCACGGTAACTCCTGACTTAGCGATAATTGACATTGAGATGCCGGGCAAGACAGGGTTGGACCTGTTGAGGGTAATTCAATCAGAATGCAACAATTTTCCGGTTATCATGGTAACTGCATTTGGCTCGGGCGACCGGGTAATTAAAGCCATGAAGCACGGTGCTTACGACTATATCGAGAAGCCTTTCAATATACCCCACCTATTGTCGGTTATTAAAGAAGCGCTGAAAACCACCAATACTCAAATTGTTGAATCACAATTATTAAAAACAAAGGCACCCTCGCGCGGTAAAAAATCCGATGAAATCATTATTGGCGACAGCCCGGCAATTAAGGAGGTTTTCAAACTGATCGGCAGGGTTGCGGCAACCGATGTAACCATATTGATCACCGGCGAAAGCGGAACAGGCAAGGAACTGGTGGCAAAAGCCATTCACAATTACAGTGAAAGAGCAGGTAAACCCTTTGTAGCGGTAAATTGTGCTGCAATTCCGGAAACACTGCTCGAAAGCGAGTTGTTTGGCTACGAAAAGGGGGCCTTCACAGGTGCAACGAAAGATAAACCCGGAAAATTTGATGAGGCAAATGGCGGAACCCTTTTTCTTGATGAAATTGGCGACATGAGCCTGCCGTTGCAGTCGAAGCTGCTTCGCGTGCTACAGGAAGGACAATATGAGCGTCTCGGAAGTACCAAAACCCTGATATCAAAAGCCCGGATCATTACAGCGACCAATGCCAACCTGGAGGCCCTGATACGCAAAAAAGATTTTCGCGAGGACTTGTATTACCGTATCAGGGTAATTACGATTGCCCTTCCGCCCTTAAGGTTGCGCAAAGACGATATAGCGGCACTTGTAGCACATTTTATAGAAAAACATCAGGCCGAAAGCAGGATTGGCAACATATCAATACAGCCCGAAGCAATGGAGCAACTGCTTGGCTACAGTTGGCCCGGAAACATCAGACAACTCGAAAACACCATAAAACGGGCTGTGATTCTAGCCAAAGGAAATGTGATCACACCCGAAATCGTTTCAATGGAGTTTGAACAAGGTGCACCCGAAAAACCCCTGGAGCAAGGAGGGCTAGATTATTACCTGACCAGCAATATTGCCCAAAATTCGGGTGAAATATACGATATGGTTTTCATGGCGGTTGAAAAAGACCTTATCAGGTGGGCATTGAATAAAACGGAAAAAAATCAGGCAAAAGCTGCAAAGCTTTTGGGAATATCAAGAGTAATGCTGCGCGAACGCATTGAAAAATTTTCCATTGAGCTGAAATAATATCTTGACCCATTCGCAAAATTGTAATGTTTTTGACCTTAGGTGTAAAGTTTTTTTACACATCAAACCTGAGAAATTTGCCTAATTTTCTCATTATGTGTTTGTTGAAAAAATGGTTCTTTTCTTTTAAAAAAGGAACCGTTCGGCTTTACAACTATTAACATCTTGTTTTTAAACTACTTATATGTTTTGGCACATTTATTGACAACTATGGGATGTCCAAAAAGGATTAACAAAACAATTTAAAAAAAGTAAAATGAAAAAAGTAATGATGGGTTTTGCCGCCCTTGTAATGGCAGTAGCAATGATTTCGTGCAAACCAGCTCCTACGGCTCAGGTTGAAAGCGCCCAGGCAGCTCTTGACAGCGCAAAAACAGTTGAAGCCGACCGTTATCTGGCCACTGAATTTGTAGCATTGAACGATTCGTTGGTTGCCGCACAAGCTGCAATCGAAGTTGAGCAAGCCAAACCTTTTGGCGAGCGTGATTTTGCTCCGATTCGCGAAAAACTCGAAGGCATTGCATTGTCGGCCGAAACCTTGAAAGCTAATGCCGAAGTACGCAAAGCTGAAGTTCGCACCCAGGTAGAAGGACTTCTTGTAGAGTTGGGCAATTTGGTTACCCAAAACAAAGAAGGTCTGGCAAAAGTTGTTGTAACAGGTCGCAACAGGGCTACTGTTGAAAGTCTCCAAAACGAAATTACCGTTATTGAGTCGGCTGTTACAGAGGTAAACACACTGGTTGCCAACGGCGATTACCTGACTGCTCTCGAAAAAGCCACAGCTGCCCAGGTAAAAGCTACTGAAGTAGCTACCGGTATTGCTGCTCTGGCTCCCAGAAGGTAATCTGCTTTCAGGAAAATAAAAAAAGGGGCTTTTTGCCCCTTTTTTTATGGAATAACCTGGAAAAAATTCTGCCAGTTAAGGCAATAACTTCTTAAGATCCCTTTCGCGGGCTGCCTCAACCCACGATTCGGGTATGATTCTCCAGTTGTTTCTCGCTTTTGCAGACACTTCCTTTTTTTCGCGAAAATATTTGATCATTTCACTTCTAAGGTCCTTTTCGGAGGTAAAAACAATCCTTTCGCGCAATTTCTCATGGGGTATTCCTGCTCCGGCAGTAAGGTGATCCCCTCCCCCGCTTCCACGGTAAGAATTAATTGCTACCCGGTAAGTTTTTGCAGGGTCAAAGGGAGTTCCATCCTCCATTCCATTAATGTTTATGCGTTGGCCTACAGGTTTCGAAACATCTACTGTATATTCTATTCCAGCCGCAGAATCGAAATTAAAAGAAGGGTTGTCCAGGCGAAACCTACCTTGCGGACCGGCCAATGGCCGGCCATCGCCATCTTCGCGGAATAGCAACAAGTGGTCTTCCGGTCCTGCCATCTGGTTGAGCCATAGACTATATGAAAACTCCAGGTAATTCAGGATCTCCGCCCCTGTCAATTCCATTACGTACAGGTAGTTTTCGAACCGGTATAGATTAAAAAAGTCGCGAACCCGCATTATTCCCGATCTGATGGTTTGGTTGAACGACAATGGCGCTGTAAAGGAAATGTCGGCTCCGGTAATTTTAAGTTGCAAATCATGGACAATATCAACAAAAGGGGCCGATCCAAAAAATGCATCGTTCGAAACCAACTCTCCATTCAACCTGCCAGCCGGTTCGTTTGAAAATGCAACAATTTCACTCACATCATTTTCAAACTGCGTGAAGAATTCAGGACTTGGAGGAATGGTTGTGGCCGGAATAAGTTCTGCCTTGGTATTTGTCAGAACAAACGATCTGTCGGAGTTTCGGAAAAAAGTGAGTTCCACTACGCCAATCTTTTCAGCAAAGGGACCAGGACCAACCAGCAGTACTTCTTCACCTTTGCTGTTTTGTACAGTTTTCAGCCATTCACGGTGGTCGTGTCCGATGAAAACAACATCAAAACCCGGCACAGTTTGGGCAACATAAAGGGAGGCGTTTTCGAGGAATCGCTGGTTCGGATCGGGATTGGCTACTCCAAGGCCCGAATGAAACAACCCTACAATGGCATCAGGTCTTTCAGTTTGCTCAATGATCTGCACCCAATGTCTTGCAGCATCAGCAATTTCCTGAAAACTCATTCCTTTCCAGAGTTTTTCAGGAAGCCAGGTTGGAACGGCCGGCGTAGTGAGCCCCAAAACGGCAATTCGCACCCCCTGACGTTCGATAATCGTATAAGGCTTAAAGAAAGGTTTTCCGGTTTCGTTATTAATCACATTTGCTCCCAAGTAAGGAAAGTCAAATTCTTTGATCAGGCGGTTGTAAACCTCGGGTCCGGCCTCTATATCGTGATTTCCAACAGTGGCAGCATCGTATTGCATTAAATTCAATACCCTGCTAAACAGGTTTTGCCTGGCCTGCTGTACAAAATTGGCATAATATCCGGCGGGGGTACCCTGTATCAGGTCACCATTATCCAACAGAATCACATTACTGCCTTGTCTAGCCCTTGCAATACTTACCAGAGTATGTACATGAGCCATGGAAGCCTGCATTGGCCTGTCGCTCACAAAATCGTAGGGAAAAACCCGTGCATGGATATCGGAAGTAACAATTAGATGAACTTTTTTCACTTCGCTCGATACCGCAAAAGCCGGAAGCAAAAGAATAAACGCTAAAAATAACAGTGCCTTGCTTTGAATTCTCATATCCCTCGTGGGTTAATAAATTTATGAAAGGAAATTTTCACTCCGTATTCGAAACAGTTTGTTACATAAAACAAGAGACATCCTTTTTTGAATGTCTCCTGTTGGGTTTCGGTTAAAATTATTGTCCCAGATAGGCTTTCAGGAGTTTGCTCCTCGAAGTATGCTTCAGGCGTCTGATAGCCTTCTCTTTTATCTGGCGAACCCTTTCGCGTGTAAGGTCAAATTTTGCCCCGATTTCATCAAGGGTTAAACCATGGTTCATTCCAATCCCAAAGTAAAGATTTATTACATCCCTTTCTTTCTCAGTAAGGGTAGCCAGAGAGCGCTGAATCTCTTTAGCCAAGGATTCGTGTATAAGGCTTGAATCTGCATTTGGAGAATCCTGATTAATGTACACATCCAACAAGCTTGCATCTTCCCCCTGAATCAGAGGGGCATCAACTGAAACATGATGTGTAGAGATACGGAATGATTCCGCTATTTTATCTTCCTGAAGGTCAAGCGCTTCGGCAAGTTCCTCGGTCGAAGGAGGCCTCTCAAATTTCTGCTCGAGTTTGGACGCTTCTTTCTTGATCTTATTGAGCGATCCCACCTGATTCAACGGCAGACGAACTATCCTCGACTGCTCCGCAAGAGCCTGCAGAATGGATTGCCTGATCCACCAAACAGCATAAGAAATGAACTTAAAACCTCTTGTCTCATCGAAGCGCTTGGCAGCCTTAATAAGTCCAAGGTTGCCTTCATTGATCAAATCCGGCAGGCTCAATCCCTGGTTTTGATATTGCTTAGCAACAGAAACCACAAAACGCAGATTGGCTTTGGTCAATTTTTCAAGAGCAGCCTGATCACCCTGCTTTATTCGTTGTGCCAGTTGAACCTCTTCTTCGGCTGTAATAAGGGGTACTTTTCCAATTTCCTGCAGATACTTGTCGAGCGATGCTGTATCGCGATTGGTAATGGATTTGGATATTTTTAGCTGTCTCATGAATTATAACTTGGTTTTTCGAATAGGACCGGAAATCATCAGGCTCACAATAGTTTACAGAATTACCTGAAAAAAAAGGTGCACAAAGGTACGACAAAAAATTCAGAAAATCAAACAAAATTCTAACTTAAACCCATGCCGTAAAATGCCCTTTGGCCGTTGGGGTAAACTCCTTCAATGAGAATACCTCCTGATTTTTCATTCAAAATCTGGTTTAGCTCCTGAGGTGTGCTTACTGGTTGCCTGTCGATGGCCGTTATAATAAACCCGGGCCTGATTCCTGCCGACCTGAAAAGCCCCTCGGTACGCGAAACGGAAGCAACACGCACCCCGTTTCTTATATTCAGGCGGCTTAATTCTTCTTTGGGCACAACCTCGAAAGAAGCGCCGATTTGATCCGATCTTTGTTTCCTTTCAGGTGTTACAACCGTGTATTCGCCAAAAACATTTTTAAGTTTTGCCCGTACTTCTTGTTGTCTTCCATTGCGAATGTACTTTACGTTTATTTGATCGCCTGGGCGTTTTTTGGCAACGTTTTCAATCAGTTCGGTTGGGTTTGTGATCTTTGCATCGTTTATGCCAACAATCAAGTCACCAGGCTTTAATCCGGCCTCCTCGGCTGCGCCGCCCGCAACTACTTGCTCAACATAAGCTCCCCTAAAGACTTCCATTCCTTTCTCCTGAGCTTCGCGGCTATTCAGTTCCCTGATAGACACTCCCAGCATTCCCCGTTGTACCTGCCCGAATTCTTTGATATCTTCAATTACTTTGTTTGCAATATTCGAGGGCACGGCAAAAGAATAGCCTGCAAAACCACCGGTTTGTGAAGCTATTGCAGTGTTTATGCCAATAAGTTCTCCACGGGTGTTTATCAGGGCGCCACCACTATTTCCCCTGTTTACAGCGGCATCGGTTTGGATAAAAGACTCGATGCTGAATTCGCCTCCCAAAATATTGATATTGCGGTTTTTGGCGCTTACAATTCCAGCGGTTATGGTTGAATTCAGGTTAAAAGGGTTGCCAATTGCCAGCACCCACTCACCAACCCGAACCTGATCTGAATTTCCAAACGACAAATACGGGAGGTTTTTTTCTTCGATTTTGAGCAGAGCCAGATCCGTATTGGGATCTTTTCCAACCACTGTGGCCTCGTAAACTCTTCTGTCGTTAAGAGTTACCTGAATTTTTTCGGCGTTTTCAATCACATGGTTATTTGTAATTACATAACCATCAGAAGCGATAATTACCCCGCTTCCTGTACCCACAATGGGCCGGGGTTGGCCACCATCCCTGGGCATAGGCCCGAAAAAGAAATCGCGGAAATGATCGGGCATTCCGAAAAAATCGGGGGATTGAGCAGTTCTGCGCGTTTGCTCGGTTTGAATATGCACAACAGCATCCACAGCCATTTCTGCTACAGCAGTAAAATCCGGAAGTGAAGTTGGCAACTGTTCAAAAGCGCGTGTCAAACTGGCAGGAGGATTGTCTGATATGCTCCAGTCAATGTTTCGATTGGCAGTATTCCCTTCTGCATAAAAAATAAAATGATGAATCCCCAAGGTAATCAGACTACCTAAAATGGCAGCCAAAACCAGTGTCCAGATACTTTTCATGGCAAACAAATTACTTTTATTCAACAATAGTGTGTGATTTAAGAAAATTGATTTTTCAACCCTTGTATTCCATTACGGCAGCTAATCGAAAAACATTCGAAAATTAAACAAAATATATGCCTTTGCCTCAAATGTTTCTCTTAATTAATCTTAAAAAAACACTACATGAACAACGCAAAAAAAGGCGTAAAGTTTGATTATAGGACTTAAAAATTGTTAATTAACGATTTGGTGGTTTTTGGATTAACCCCGTGATACCCTTAAAATTTAATCCTGAATTTTTGCTAATTTTGAACAACTTTTTTAGCCATGAAGCCCCGTAAGAAAAAGGAAGAATTCAGTTTCACATATGTAGCGCTGGGTTTGGTTGTTGGAATTTTTGTTGGCGCAAGTTTACTTTATTGGTTTTCGGCCAGGCAAACTGGAGGGGGCATGGCAAACAACTTATGGGTTTATCTTCAAAATATTGTTTCGGGTTCCGACACAACCAGTTCAAAATATGCTGCCTACCAGGAGCAGCAAGAAGTAGAAACTGTAGATTCAACGATTCTTGAGAACAGACCCAGAATAACCAGGCTGGTTCTTTCCGACCTGCCAGCTGAGCATCTTGAAGACACCCTGATAGTCCAAAACCTGAATTTACCAGCCGATAGTGTGGGAAATTTGCAAGGTGGGCCTGGAGGTTTAGATCAACCAGCATCATACCGTCCCGGCGATACATCAGAAAACTTAGCAGGTTCTCCAGCCAATCAGATGCAATTTGCGCAGGACAAACTTTTGCAGATCAGAGCATACAATGTTGGAAACTGGAATCGGGGAATTGCTCAGACCGAGGCTCAAAGGAAGTTGGATTCATTGTTGGGCAATTATCATAAAGCCGAAAGTTCAAGGCAAGTGCTTATTGTGGAGTTTTGGGAGTCGCCATTAAAACTAACAGGGTACAAGATGACCCGCAGCAAACTCATCTTGTATGGACTTGCAGAGCTAACCTCATTTAGCTTGCACACCGATGGCAATTCTTTAATCATAAAATATTCCGAAACCTTTTTCCCAGTGAATCCGACCAACGTGTTTACTCCACTCAGGGCTATTGAATATCCCGAAATTTTAGAAGAATTTCAACAAAGATGGCCCTGACCTTTTATAAATTTCACGGAGCGGGCAACGATTTCATCTTATTTGATAATCGTGCCGGCCTATTCAGCCGGGCCTACAACGACACTCAAAAATTCATAAGGCATTTGTGCAACCGGCACTTGGGCATAGGAGCCGATGGCGTTATTCTTTTGGAAGACACGGTAGATGCTGCCTTTGTTATGAAGTTTTTTAATTCGGATGGTAACCCGGGAAGTTTTTGTGGCAATGGTGGAAGGTGCCTGGTAGCTTTTGCCCATTTACTGAGCCTGTTTGAAGGCAAAGTAGTTTTCCAGGCCAGCGATGGATACCATGAAGCCGTAATTAATCATTGCAATGGCAACCAATGGGATATCTCCCTGGGGATGAAAGACGTAAATGATTTTGAAGGAGCTGGCAATGAATTCTGCCTCAACACAGGCTCGCCGCACCTGGTACTTTTTTCCGAGTCAGTTTCTGACAAAGATGTGGTTGGCGAGGGCAGTAAAATAAGATATTCAGCAAGATTTGCCCCGGGTGGTATCAATGTCAATTTTGCCGAAATTCTGCCAAATAACCATATTCGCATACGTACCTACGAACGTGGCGTGGAGAACGAAACCATGGCATGCGGCACAGGGGCAACTGCCGTGGCTCTTGCAGCCTGGAAATCGGGGGTGCGCAACACGCAAAATAGTTATATACTCAGTGCTAACGGAGGTGAACTGAGGGTTACCTTCGAACCTCCAGTGGGCATGGCCGGCGTATTTTCCAATGTCTGGCTCAGTGGACCAGTGCAATTGGTTTTCAAAGGAGATTTATCAATTTAAAATTTTCGATTTCCCGGAAAACTGGGAGGCTATTAACCATCGAATGTAATGCTCAAAGGAAAAGATATTTTGTTGCGGCAAGTGGAGTTGGGTGATGTTGACAGCCTATATGTCTGGGAAAACAATCCCGAAAGCTGGTTGGTAAGCAATACCCATACACCCTATTCGAAGTTTTATCTTGAACAGTACATTATCGGCTCACAAAACAACATTTATACAGACCGGCAATTGCGCCTGATTATTGAAAACAGCAACGGAAAAGTGTGCGGAGCAGTTGACCTTTTCGATTTTGATCCACACAACAGGCGGGCCGGCATAGGCATTTTGGTTGAGGAAAACAGCAGACAAAAGGGCATAGGCACTCAGGCATTGGAACTCACCATTGAATATGCCCGCAATACGCTAAACCTGCGCCAGTTGTACTGCTCCATCGACCAAGACAATGAAAGGAGCCTGAAACTTTTTCGAAAAGTTGGTTTTGAAATTACTGGAAACCGAAAACATTGGACCCTGAAGGCCAATACATGGTCGGATGAATTTTTTCTGCAACTAATTCTGAACCAGTTGTAATGATTGAAATTTGTATTTATCGGATGGTAACTAAATATTTTACCATTATGTTCCACTTCAAACCATTTGATTACGTATTTGTTGTGGCATAATAAAACGTTAAAAAAAACAAGCCGGAAAAAATATTTTCCTCTGCTTGAGGCACGATGACTAAAAAAAATTCAAATGACAAAAAAGAAAAGAAAAAATAAATCCTACATAAAAATCCTGCCGGTAATTGGCATCTTGATAGCAGGAATGGCTGTTATTGGAGGCTATTTTGGTTATTTGCTGGTTTTTAAACCGAATGTAAACATTGAAGAAGAATTCACGCATTTTTATATTCCTACCGGAAGCAATTACCAGCAGGTTAAGGAACTACTGATTACCAATCAGATTTTAAAAAATCCCCAAACCTTCCATTGGGTTGCCCAGAGAAAGAATTATCCATCGTTGGTAAGGGCAGGCCGCTACCGGATTCAAAGGGGTATGGGCAACAATGCATTGGTAAACCTTCTTAGATCCGGGCGCCAGGATCCGGTGAATGTAACCTTTAACAACATAAGATCGCGCGAACAACTTGCCGGTGTCATAACCCGAAACCTTGAAGCCGATTCGGCCTCGGTACTGGAAATTATGAACAACGATGAAAAAATGCGCACGTATGGCCTGAACAGGGAAACTGCCAAGTTGCTTTTTATTCCAAACACCTATGAGTTTTTCTGGAATACCTCTGCTGAACAACTTTTCGAACGTATGTACCGCGAATACCGCACTTTTTGGAATGAAGGCCGCAGGCAGAGGGCCGAAGCTATTGGGATGAGCCCTGTGGAAGTGGGCATTCTTGCCAGCATCATTAGATTAGAATCCCACAAGCCCGACGAAATGCCACGAATTGCAGGTGTTTACATCAACAGGTTGCGTCGAAACATCCCTTTGCAAGCCGACCCCACGGTGATTTTCGCCATAGGCGATTTTTCTATCAGAAGGGTGCTTTACCGTCATCTTACTTACGACTCTCCCTATAACACATATAAGTATCGGGGGCTACCTCCTGGCCCGATAAGCCTTCCGGAACCCTACGTGATCGATGCCGTATTAAATTACGAAACCCATGATTTCTTGTTTTTCAGTGCCCATTACGATTTTTCAGGCTACCATGTTTTTGCCAGGACCTACCGGGAGCATAGGGTTAATGCGCGCAAATACCAAAATGTATTGAACCAGCGCAATATTATGAGGTAATGCCATTGAAGAAATTCAAGTTTAAAAATCCACCCTTGTCCGGTGGGTTTTCTTTTTAACTTTGGGGCCAATCTTAGATTTAACTCAAATATGCAAATAGCGTTTGGAACTGACGGGTGGAGGGCAATTATTGCAAAGGATTTTACGACC
>DATIKH010000060.1:0-4407 GCA_035477775.1 Bacteroidales bacterium
CTGGCAAATCAAAGGCGAAACTTCTTATGCCCTCGAAGGCAGTATTTTTATTGCAGGCGCCTTAATTCAATGGCTGCGCGACGGGTTGGGAATCATTAAGGACTCGTCGGAAATCGAAGCACTGGCCAGCCAGGTGGACGATAGCGGCGATTTGTTTTTTGTTCCAAGCTTCACAGGTATGGGTGCGCCCTACTGGGATCAGTACGCTCGCGGACTCATGGTGGGTATCAGCAGGGGAACCACCCGGGCACACATCGCCAGGGCCGCCCTTGAGGGCATTGCCTACCAAACTATGGACGTGTTGCATGTAATGGAACTCGACACCGGAATGAAAATCAAAGAACTGCGGGTTGATGGTGGCGCATCGGTCAACAACCTGTTGATGCAGATTCAGGCAGATATCCTGAGAACCAAGGTAATCCGGCCTAAGGTTACCGAAACTACCGCCTTGGGCGCTGCTTACCTGGCAGGCCTGGCCACTGATTACTGGAACAACCTGGAGGATATAAAAAATCAATGGCAACCGGATAGGGTGTTTGATCCAACCATGCAGGAAACCCAAACAAACACGCGCAGAAAAAAATGGACCGAAGCAGTACAAAGAGCAAGATCGTGGATCAAGTAGTTAAAACGGTTTTGTTTGGTAATCGTTTTTTCTAAGCCCACGATTTAATCGTGGGCTATGTCTGGCAACCAACTACTCTAATACCAGCGTTGTTACACTCCTTGCGGGCAGGGTGAAAACGAACCTTCCGGAAGCATCAATATTGGTTCTGGCTCCCTGAGCAAGGTTTTGGGTTTCGGAGGTAACATGAGGCGTAAAGTGGGTTACTGTCCTGTTTTGCACCGAAAACGACTGTCTGATGTTGGTGTTTGAAAGATTCAGGGCTACAATCACCAGCCTGTTGGTGCCATCGTAAGCCGAAGTGAATACATTCGGACTGGGATTAACCCTTGATGAAATGCGTACATAGCCAGGTCTGATAAATTTCGAAAACTGAGCCATGATCCACCCTCTTTTTGTTACCCTGCCGGCTTCGTCAAGGGGGCCGTAAAACCTTCGCAGATACCACCAGAGATATGCGCTGTATTGCCCAATAGTCATGCAGTCGTGTATTTGTTTTGCGGTTTCCAGGGCATCGTTGTAAGTAGTATCCAGGTCGAGTATTTCAGTCATCCAGAGTTCCTTTCCCATATTTCTTGCCAGGGGATAATCCAACAGGCCTCCGCCGTAAATATGACCGGCTACAATATCGAGGTTGGCAGCCGCACCTGGGTCATTAAGTATGGTATTTGAATAGATTTGATTAAAATTGAATGATTCGGGAGCCATAACCCTGGTAGCGGTTATCAGATGCCCATGGTTTCGCAAAAAATCGCGCATTTGCTCGGCCGACCAGTGACACGATTCGTAGGATACCGTTATATCGGGCTCATTTTGAACTGAAACGGCATAAAGGGGAGCGCCATTGGCTTCCATCCACAGGGCAAATCGGTTGAGGTAACGGGCGAACGCAGCAAGTGAATCGTTGCGGATTGTACCTCCAATCAGATTGTTGTTGGTTTTCATCCTTACAGGCGGGCTCCAGGGCGATGCGATAATCTTGGCGCCATGGGCTCTGGCTAGCCTTGAATGGTTTAGCTCGGTATTTCTCCAGGCCATGTCGTCGTCGGAAGCAAGGCGTATGCGCAGGATGGTAAGCCCAAGTTGCCCTGGACCCATTCCAAACAAAGTATTGAAATCGGTAGCTGTGGGTAGTGTCCCATTGGTAGGATGAAAAGCAGTGGCGCCTCCAAATCCTCTTATGGTTTGAAACCGAACTGAGGGATCAACATTCACGGTAAAGGGATCAATTACGGGCTGTTCAGTATCCTCAGGTTTATCGCCACACGAAGCAAAAACTAAACTTAAAAACGGCAACAGGATCATCAGGTATGCCATTCGAACAAAAACCACCAAAAATTTTTTCATATATAGGCTAATTGCATATTGCTGTGCTATTCAAAATTACGGATCAATCCATGTCCTTTCCAAAGATACAAAAACCCGCTATCAATGTTGAATATTGCCAGTTGGATTGGTGGTTTAAACTTTTTGCGGGGATAGTTCAAGGGTTGCTCAAGATTTTTCGCTTGGATTAGGAGCAACACAATGTTTTATGAACATTACTCTTTTATCAGAAGATTTGATTTCTAATCATAAAACATCCACGAAATACCGAACTTAATTGCCATGCCAGGCAGGGGATAAAATGGAATTTGGTATTGTACGGGCGCCCCGGGCAGCATACTGCCTACATTCTGAGCCTTAAGGAAGAAGCGGGTGCGTTGTACTTTTATGGTTGCAAACGCATCTGCCATCCATGAATTATTGCTTCTGAAGCCGGTCTGGGTATAGAACTGCCTGATCATAGGCAGGTAGCCCATGGGATTGTAGGGAGAATTAAAAAAGAAATCAAATCCCAGGTTTAGATCCATAGCCCGTTGAAACATGGAAAACTCAAAAAAGGCTGAATGGTAACTAACCAGTTCAGGGAATTGTTCAAAGTTTTCATCGCCAATATGCTGATAGAGAACTTTGTGGCGGGTTCGAAACGGCCCAAGCCCCACATCGAGTCCCAACGAAGCCGATAACACACTGAAGGTGTTTGAATTCTGTACAGGCAATCCTTCGCTACCCACAAAAACCATATTATTAAGCAGGTAGTAGTTGGCTTCTGCTGTTAACCATCTCCACTGTACCCTGGCCCTGGAATGTCCGATAAACTGCTTGTCGAAATCATTGTTCCATGAAACATAATTTCCTCTAAACCGAGATAAAAAATAGGGTGGTTCCTGCTGATGGATTCCCGCTTCGAGGAAAATCCTCGGATTTTGCTCGGGTCTTCCAAAAACGACTGTGCCACCCAGGCTGAAATCTCCTTCATTGTACCCTCCAAGAGTCATGTTGGCGTGAGCCCTTGCCGAAAAAAACCTGGTTTGATCCGTTTCAATCTCGGCACCCTGAACCAGTTGGCTAAACCTGTCCTGCTCAAAAAGATAAGCACCTGCCTGCTGTACAGTGTCGCCGCCCTGAACCAAGATAAGTGGCTGTTTTACATCTATCAGGCTATGTTTTAAAAACACCTTGAAGTTAAAAGGAAAACCTCCCCTGCCGGTGCGTAGCGGGAAGTTAGACCAACTTACCTGATTTTCCAAAATGCTTACCCTTGTAGAATCGAACGTAGGTCCATCAACGGCCGGAGGAGTTGGGAACAGGGTATCAGGTCTAGCAGGGTCATTAAATAAAAGGGCCATTCTTCGCAGGGAGAATTCATGGCTAATCCTACCCAGATTGACAAACCGGCGATTATCCTGATTGTCGCCTTCTCCACCGGGTAAATAAAATCCAGTCTGATAAAAATGCTTTAAGTTGAGGATCATTTCCCTGGAACGTGAATCGGCACGAGGCAGTAGAACAATATCGCGGTTGCGGTCGATCTCAAAATCAAGGTGGTTTTCCAGCCCGCCGCTTTCTTGCAATTGTCTTCGGTTTGAAATAAAACTTCCAAGCACCTGGTAGCGATTATTGGGCAGACGGTAATCTATGGTTAGGTAAACATTCGAATGCCTGGAGGCCATGTGATTATAAGCTCCGGGGGAGTTCACCACCTGGTACTTTAGCCCTGCATACAGGTTGTCGGTAAATTTTTGATTGTGCTTGGCGTAGAACAGCTGTTCGCGATTGGCTCCGGTAACATAGTACAATTCGGTAAACACGTGCCTGGGGCGGTAAAATCGCAAATTACGTGGCTCGAAGCGGTACCCCTGAAACAACCCGCTGCCATCGGGAGAAAAGCTTGAGTCAATAAAAGGAGAAAATTGCAAAAATCGTGTAGCATGGCCAACATTACCTTTATTTGCAAAGAAGAACCCATGCCTGTGCGAAAAATCATAATGCTGGAAGCCGGTTATCGCTGTATCTACAAAATTTGCCTTCATCTCGAAAGGATCCTGCAGTTGTTCGCTTGTAAACCATGGAACTACCGAGGGCTTTTCAATGGTATCAGAAGCACTGAACGCCCCTGATTCACCAAACGAAAACAGCAAAACCAGAAATAGTATCCACCTCAGAGATAACACTGGTTTAGAAGCCTTGAGAGCAATACAAATAGTCAAATTGGATATTTTTATGGCAAAGGTAAGCAAATACAAAATGTGTAGTGTTGCTAGAAGCTACCATGGTATAACAAATATTAGTACCATGCCGTTCGATTTATCACAAACAAAAAGCCCCAACCTTATCGGAAGGGGCTTTAAAAAGGGTGGCGACGACATACTCTCCCGGGTGTAACCCCAGTACCATCTGCGCAGGCAGGCTTAACGACTCTGTTCGGAATGGGAAGAGGTGGACCCTGCCGCTATAGT
>DATIKH010000061.1:0-2717 GCA_035477775.1 Bacteroidales bacterium
GGCCTGAAGGCTGAGATCGATAAACAACCCTGTTTCCGATTGGGGGAGGTAAGCCGGGGTAACAACCGCCAGGGGGCCTTCGGGCAGGTTTACAGGCCGCCAGTTGTCAAGCCCAAGCCCAAAAAAACGGCTTAAAGCCTGTACAGTCATTGCCGTACCGTTAGCCTTTCCATCGGCCGAATACCCTGCAATATGCGGAGTGCCCAAAAAGACCTTTTCGAGCAGGTCAAGGTCGATCAGGGGCTCGTTTTCCCATACGTCTAGAATAACTCCTTTTATCCGCTGTTTTCTTAGGGCCGTTTTCAGGGCTTCTGAATCGACTACCTCGCCCCGCGAAGTATTGATCAACCAGCCGTTTGGCTTCATATTCCCAAAAAATCCTTCATTTGCCAGGTGGAAGGTTTTATCAGGCCCGCTCATGGTGAGGGGAACATGAAGCGTTACGATATCCGAATTCTCAATCAACTCAGGGAGGCTGCAAAAATCGCCGGTACCTTCGGCCCGCTGGCGCGGCGGATCGTTTACCAGAGCTCTGATGCCAAGTGTTTTGCATAGCGCAATTACTTTTTTCCCGACATTCCCAGCCCCGATGATGCCCATGGTCAGGTTTTCCGGTTTCATGCCGGTTTTTTTAGCTATCATAGCCAATGCAGAAGCTATATATTGGGCTACCGAGGCCGAATTGCATCCTGGTGCGCTATGCCATGCAATGCCTTTTCTCTCGCAAAATTCCTTGTCGATATGGTCGTGTCCGATCGTAGCCGAAGCAATTATCTTCACTTCGGTACCTTCGAGCAATTCAGCATGGCATCTGGTGCGGGTTCGTACCACCAAGGCATCGGCATCCATAAGGTCGCTGCGGGTAATCTGGGCTCCGGGCAGATATACAACTTTTGCATAGGGTTCAAGCACCCCTGCAAGAAACGGTATTTTATGATCTGCTACAATTTTCAGCATTTTTTTAGCGAAAAATCAGGGCCCGTTCCAAAGAACGGACCCTGCAAAATAACCAAAAACCAACCCCATTATCAAAAAAAATTACAATTCTTTGCTTTCAATTTATTCTTGTTTTGCCGGGTTCACCATAGGTTCACCATTAATGAAAACTTCCTCAAGGGTCAGATTTTCGACAAAATCCAGAACATTTTCCCTTTGTACTCCGTTGAAACGGCTGTTTTTGATGTGAACCCCGGTAACCGGCGACCTTTCATAGGCCCTGATAAAGAGTGCCCGTTCACTTTTCTGGCTGGTGATGTTTTCCAGGTTGATGTTTCGTACCACCGGGGTAAACGCCCCTGCATCACCTTCCTCATAGTCAAAATCAATGTACAATATTGCACGCCTTACTTCTCCTACGTGCAGGTTGCGCACGAATATGTTTTCGATGACCCCGCCGCGCACAGAGTTGGTCTTAAAACGGATGATCCGCTGCAGGTTTGGGCTGTCCATCAGACAATCCTCCACGAAAACATTCCTTACACTCCCAGATATCTCGCTTCCCATCACAACGCCTCCATGGCCGGCACGCATGGTGCAGCGACGAACAACAATGTTTTCGGAAGGTACCGCCAGACGCCGGCCATCGGCATTGCGGCCCGACTTAATGGCAATGCAGTCGTCGCCCGTATCGAAATAGCTGTCCTGAATCAGCACATTGCGGCTCGACTCGGGGTTGCATCCGTCGTTGTTCGGGCCATGGCTGTTGACCGTTACATTTTTTATGGTAATGTTTTCCGACAACACCGGATGGATGATCCACATCGGCGAATTTATGATGGTAACTCCGTCGATCAGGATATTACGGCACTTGTAAAACTGTATAAACTGTGGACGCAGGTAATGTCCCGGGCCAAAAATCCTTTCTTCTACCGGAACGCCATCCTCGGCCATTTGCTGAAGGATGGCCCTGGAGCTTGCCTGGTTTTGAGGACCTATTTCCCAGGTTCTCCGGCTCCATTCTCCTTTCCAGTACCACCAGTTCCCGGCATTTGCCTGGCCGTCTAAAGTACCACGGCCGGTTATGGCAATGTTCTCCTGGCCGTAGGCATAAACAAATGGCGAATAATTGTACAATTCGGTGCCTTCCCAGCGCGTAAAGACCAGAGGTAGATAGTCGTCGGGGTTTTGACTGAATTTCAGCGTAGCACCCTCTTTCAGGTGCAGGTTTACGTTCGATTTGAGGTGTATGGCGCCTGTTAAAAACTGACCCTCAGGCACCACCACCATCCCTCCGCCAGCAGCATGGCAGGCTTCAATAGCTGCCCTGATGGCTCCTGTAGCTTTGGTCTGTCCGTCGCCAACCGCTCCGAAGTTGGTGATATCAAACGATTTATCGGGAAATTCGGGTGGAGCTATTTGTGCCAGGATTACGTCGAGATAATCCCAGGTAACCTTGGAGGATGTTTTTGCCGGCCCCGTTGCACACGCAAACCCCGATGTAAGGACCCAACAGCATACCAGCATGGGAGCCCAAATTCTTTTAAAGAAATGCATTTTGAAAACCAACTAAAAAAATTATAACATGCTTATTCTGAAGGCAATAATGGGGCTGCCAAAAAGACTGCTTTTCTTTCAGACAGCCCCACTGCCAACGTTTATTGCTCTCTTTTGATGAACATACTTCTGGCTTGCTGCTGGCCACTGGTAAGCTGAATGATGTAAACACCGGGAGCCAGGTGGCCGATGTCGATGTTTACATGCCTGCTATCAATGGTTTT
>DATIKH010000062.1:0-2403 GCA_035477775.1 Bacteroidales bacterium
CGGCTGCTTACCCTTTTCTCCTGATAAATCCATTGTACAAATTCCGATAGATGACCGGGAGTTATGTCTCGCGGCTGGATATCTGAATAGCTTTTCTCGAGGAATGTTGCCAGCTTGTCGAAATCGTCCATATAGGCTTCGACCGTATTGGCCGAAAGCGAACGTTCCATGAGCAGGTACGACGCAAATCCCTTTTTCCAGCTTAGCCACTTCATGCCTGCAAGTTAAGGCTAATTTTGGCCTCTTTTAAAAAAAAAATATCCTGATTTTGAAAGGATGTTCCTCCAGGTACGCCTCCTTGAAACAAGACTTAGGGTAACCCGCTTGGAGGGTTTACCGTAAACATTATTTTGAAATGGTTAATTTTGCACCCGCTTAAATGTTCACCAACTTATTAAAGCATGCCCTTAAAATTAAAGCCTAAGTATCTTCTTTTGTTGGCTGCCTTCTTCTCCGGAATAATCATATTGATTTTTGTTATTTTCCCAAATCCAATTTTGGTGCGCCTACAACAAGAAGAACCCGAAGTCGTTGCCATTGTTCTCGATGGATTTGGATTGGAAAAAGATAGGTATCTAGTCAAGAGCGATGTGGTAAGGCGGGATCAAACGCTTTCGCAAATACTGGAAGGCCTCATGCTGGCACCAGAAACAGTGAATGCTGTAATTGAAGGAATGAAGGCGCATATTGACCCCCGACGTATCCGTTCAGGGCAATCCTTTCATACCTATCTGTCGGCAGATAGTACTAAAACGCCCCAACACTTTATTTATGAAATTTCCATAATTGACTTTATCAAAGTCAGTTTGGGCGACTCTGTCACCGTTGAAAAGCGTCAGAAGGAAGTTACCACGCTACCTCAAACAGCTTCAGGGGTAATTTATGAGTCGCTGTGGAATACATTTACTGAGAACAACCTCAGCATAGAGCTAGCCATCCGTCTTTCTGAGATTTTAGCCTGGGAGGTTGACTTTCACCGGATCCAGCAGGGCGATCGGTTTAAGGTTGTTTATCAGGAGAGTTTTGTCGATGATGTGTCGGTTGATATACCCAGGGTTGAGGCAGTTTATTTTATGCATCATGGGCGCGAAATTTTCGGATTTTTTTTCGAGTCCGACACTGTAAGAGGTTTTTTCGACAAGGAAGGAGAGAACCTTCGGAAAATTTTCCTGAAGGCTCCGCTCGAGTTTGGCCGTATCACCAGCCGTTTTTCGCATAGCCGCCTTCACCCTGTTCTGAGGCATCGTCGCCCGCACCACGGTACCGACTATGCTGCACCTTACGGAACTCCCATCCTGGCGGTTGGCGATGGGGTTGTAACCAGGGCCGCATTCAATTCAGGCAATGGCAATTACGTGCGTATCAGGCATAATTCGGTTTACGAAACCCAATATCTGCACATGTCGCGCTTTGCAAGCGGCATCAGGCCTGGTACCAGGGTAATTCAAGGTCAGGTAATTGGGTTTGTGGGATCAACAGGGCTGGCTACCGGGCCGCATGTTTGCTTTCGGTTTTTTAAAAACGGAAGCCCTGTAAACCACCTGAATATGGAATTTCCTTCGGCCGACCCTTTGCCTGTAGAATACCACGAGCAGTTTTTTGTTATCCGCGACCGGTTATTGAGCGAGCTGAGGCAGGTAGGTACGATGGGATATAATCGGGCCGAATTCCTTAAGCCCCCGAGATGGCTTCCCGCACACGGAGCAGCTTTTCAAGAAGCCTTTCCAGGTTATCCAGTTTTAGCATATTAGCCCCGTCTGATTGGGCTTTTGATGGGTCGGGATGGGTTTCGATAAACAAGCCATCGACCCCTGCTGCAATTCCCGCCTTGGCAATGGTTTCGATCAGGTGCGGAAGTCCGCCTGTTACTCCGCTCGCCTGGTTGGGTTGTTGAAGCGAATGTGTTACATCGAGCACCACAGGTACTCCGAATCCCTGCATGACCGGAATTCCGCGAAAGTCAACCACCAGGTCGCTGTAGCCAAAGGTAGTACCGCGCTCCGTTACCATAATTTTTTCATTACCCGAGGAACGGATCTTGGCAACAGCAAATTCCATGGCCTGAGGCGACAGGAATTGCCCTTTCTTTACATTGATTGTCTTGCCGGTACCTGCTGCGGTAACCAGCAACTCCGTCTGGCGGCAGAGAAATGCCGGAATCTGAAGCACGTCAACAAATTTGGCTGCCAGCAACGCTTCCTCCTGGCTGTGAATGTCGGTAACCACCGGAATACCGAATTCCTTACCAATTGCCCCCAGGATATTTAATGCCACCGTATCGCCAATTCCTGTAAAGCTGTCGAGTTTCGACCTATTGGCTTTTTTGTACGAAGCTTTGAAAATGTATGGAATGTTTAACCGGTTGGTAATTCCTGCAATTTTTTTAGCAATCTCGTAACCCAT
>DATIKH010000063.1:0-2697 GCA_035477775.1 Bacteroidales bacterium
AGATAATCCTCCCATAGGGATAGTTTTAGGGGCTGACAAAGATGACATTTTAGTGGAATATGCAATTGGAGGAATCTCAAATAATATTTTTGTGTCAAAGTACCAGTTGTACTTGCCAGACAGAAAAGTTTTAGAACAAAAAGTAAAAGAATTGATGACAGAATAAGGCCCAACTGTCAATACATAAGACTCTCAGCGTTCTACAAGGCCCGGCGGGGAGTGCGTATTGAACTACATCGTTGAAAAAAATGTCCAGGAACAGGGTGCTAATCCAGTAAGAAGCAACTGTTTTAACAACAAATGAAAAATGTTTATAAAATGAAAACAAAGCAAAGTCCGCCTGGTAATATTAATTACCACATTATTGATATTTTTAATTACGAAACCACTTAGCACCGGGCTGATTGGAAATTTCGAAAGTGGCGTTCGGGAGGTTTTTGACTTTATTGCTGCTACGACCTTTATTGTTTTTATTTACTCTTCGTTCATGTTTTCCGGGTCGGTCCGCAAAAACAAAAATGCAGCTTTGTTTGCTGTTTTTGTTGCATCGTTGATGATTGAGATGGCAAACAGTTTTATTCGTCAAGGAATCGAGCCTGATCAGATACTGCCTATTATTACAGGCGTAATCTTTTGCATGGTTTTATCTTCAGGTAATTCCCCAAGCACAGAATAAATTTGGGGTAACCTGGATGGTTTTATTCAATCAACAGCCACTGCAATAAATAATTGAATCTTCTTACCTCATGGAGTTTTCAAAATTCACTTTGAATAACCCTGAGCTTTTCTCCAATGATTTTTTCCAAACAAATACCAACCCCAATCGGCGCAATGTTAGCCTTTGCCGTGGAAGAGGGTATTTGTCTGCTCGATTATTGCGATAACCCTGAACTGGACCGGGAGAAAAGGAAACTGAAAGAGGGGTTTGATGCAGAACTAGCCGAACAAAGCAATGCAGCGATAGAATTATTAGAAACTCAGTTAGGGGAATACTTTGCCGGCAGGAGAAAATCATTTTCGGTTCCGTTATGTCCGATGGGCTCAGATTTTCAGAAAAAAGTCTGGGAGCAATTGTCTCGGATTGATTATGGCAAGACGGTTACCTATATGGAGCAGGCCGTTGCTTTGGGCAAGCAGAAAGCCATCAGGGCTGTGGCAGGCGCAAATGGAGCCAACAAAATTGCCATAGTCATTCCCTGTCACAGGGTTGTGGGCTCCACAGGCAACCTTACCGGCTATCGTGGCGGGCTGTGGCGAAAGAAGTTCCTGCTCGACCTGGAAAGCGCCCAACGCCAAATTGAATTCTTCTGAATTTCTTGGGGTGGTTGAGCTTGTCGAAACCACCCCTTTCATACAAGAAAAAGCCTACCTGTAAACTGGTGTATGCTATAAGGGTTCGAAAGTTTTTCCACACATTGACAATACCCCAATCTAAAAGGAAATTTTTGCTTACCTTGCCGAAATTTTCCGTTTATGCTTCACGACAAGTTTTTTCCCACACCGTTACCACAGCTACTTCGAATCGCGCTGAACCATCTTGAAAAAAATAGCTTTTTGGGCATTCCCTCTTCCTTGTTTTTCAAGCCATTGCCCGGAGATCCGTTTAAGACCTATCGCTTCGGTCAATTGCTGGAGACTCCCATGGGAGTTGCCGCCGGTCCGCACACCCAGCTAAGCCAGAATATTGTGGCTGCATGGCTTACAGGCTCCAGGTTCATTGAATTGAAAACCATCCAAACTTTAGACGAGCTGGAAATCGCCAAGCCGTGCATTGACATGCAGGATGAGGGCTACAACTGCGAATGGTCGCAGGAGTTGAAAATTCACGAGTCGTTCGATCAATACCTCGATGCATGGATTATCATCCATATCCTGCGCGACAGGCTTGGATTGAATCTTCATAAAGAGCCCGGGTTCATCTTCAATATGAGCGTAGGCTACAACATGGAAGGGATCATGCAGCCCAACGTGCAATGGTTTTTAGGCAAGATGGTTGATGCATCAGCCGAGCTTCGTGCAAAAATCGAAAGCATCAAGGACATTTATCCAAGGGTTCAACAACTTGAAATAGGAGCCTGCCTGTCGGACAATGTAACCCTTTCGACCATGCACGGGTGTCCGCCACAGGAAATCGAGAAAATAGCGCGCTACCTATTTTCCGAAAGGAAATTGCACACGGCCGTAAAGCTCAACCCCACCCTGCTCGGCAAGGAAGCCCTGATTAAAATCATGCAAGCATCCGGCTTCGAAACCCAGGTTCCGGATCAAGCATTTGAACACGATTTGAAATTCCCCGATGCCATACAAATTATCCGCAACCTGCAAAAGGTTGCCGATGATCACCATGTCCGTTTCAGCCTAAAGCTTACCAACACCCTCGAAAGCATCAACCACAAGAGCGTGTTTACCGACCCATCCGGCATGATGTACAATAGTGGACGGTCGCTGCATCCGATCTCTGTGCATGTTGCACTAAAGCTCCAGGAGGAGTTTGGAGGCACGCTCGATTTGTCGTTCTCGGGCGGGGCGCATGCTTTCAATGTGGCCGATCTGACGGGTTGCGGGCTTTCGCCAATAACCATCTGCACCGACCTGCTCAAACCGGGCGGATACGGACGGATGCACCAAACCATCGAAAAACTTCGCCAAGCTTTTGCCGAAAACAATGCAGCCAGCACAGAAGACCTTATTGCCCGG
>DATIKH010000064.1:0-17060 GCA_035477775.1 Bacteroidales bacterium
GCACAACATCACACCGGAGTAAACCTGACCGAAAACTTCAGTATGGTGCCGGGAGCCAGCGTATCGGGCTGGTATTTTGCGCATCCCCGCTCGCGATATTTTAACCTGGGAAAGATTACCCGGGAGCAGGTCGAATTGTATGCTCACAGAAAGCGAATCACCTTGCAGGAAGCCGAAAAACTCCTGAGCCATAATTTGGCATATTAGGGGTTTGCGAGGCAACAGCATGTAGCAGTATTTATTCAAGAAAATGTTGGTCGTTGGAAAGACCTTTTTCAACTTAGGAATTATTTTGCGGTACCCAAATGCTGCAATTTAGAATTGTATAAGGCGACGAAAAAAGGCACGACAGGACTTTTACCTCAAAAAAAATCCGTAACTTTTACCCGAAAAAACTTTCTTAGCCGGCCCTCCAGCCGGCCGAAAGCATTGCATTTAGATAATCACCTTTAAAAAACAACCAAAATGCCATTGAAAATTGAACGGATCGAACTATTTAAAGTTCACATTCCTTTGGTGCAGCCTTTTGTTATTTCGCTTGGACCGCAATACGAGGCGCAGAATGTTTTTGTTCGTATGGTGGCCGAGGGAGGCCTCGAAGGTTGGGGCGAATGCAGCCCCTGCCTGCATATAAACGGCGAGAGCGTTGACACTTGCTACATTGTCGGGCAATACCTGGCCCGGGTATTGCGCGGCATGAATGCCCTTGATATAGCTGCATGCACCCATGCCATGAACCGGGTTATCGTAAGGAACGAGAGCATCAAAAGTGCTTTCGACATGGCGCTTTACGACCTGGCTGCCCGCAAAGCACAAATGCCACTATACAAGTTTCTGGGTGGCGCCAAAAACAAACCCATCGCCACCGATATGACGGTAGGACTTGGCGACGCAAAAAAAATGGCATCAGAAGCATTGGAATATAAAAAGGCGGGATTCCCGACCATCAAAGTGAAGCTGGGTACAACCAAAGTTGAGGATGTAGCCCGCATTAAAGCCATCAGGGAAGCGGTGGGGATGGAACTGCCACTTCGCGTTGACGCCAACCAGGGATGGGATGTGCCGGTGGCCATAGAAACCTTGCAGACATTGGAGCAATACGACATTGAGCATTGCGAGGAACCGATACCCCGCTGGAAATTCATGGAACTTCCATTGGTACGAAAGGCAACCCGCATCAAAATCATGGCCGACGAAAGCTGCTTCGATCAGCACGACGCCGGGCGCCTTGCCAAATTGCAGGCCGTTGACTATTTCAACCTCAAACTGGGAAAAAGCGCAGGCCTGTACAATGCCATGCAAATGCTCAAGGTGGCCGAAGAACATCAAATCCATCTTCAGGTTGGATGTTTCATGGAAAGCCGCCTGGCCATTACCGCGCTGGTCCACTATTCGTATTGCAGCGATTTGATTGTGCATTACGACCTCGACGCTCCCCTCATGCTCAAGGAAGACCCGGTTGACGGAGGCATGGTGTTCAAAGAAAACGGCGTGGTGGAAATCGACGACAGCCCCGGATTAGGCGCCAAACTCAAATCGGAATACATCGAAAAAGCAGAGAAATGGGGGATTTAGGGAGCCGGTTCTGGCAGCAGCCACAATTTTAAAGGAAGCGGCTCATCCTTTTCAAATTGTCGCATGCTATTTCCAAGCACCCTGTTCTTTTTGCTCTTACGAAAATTTTTCGTAACTTTCCTCCGTAAATGTACCTGTTTCAAAAAAAATTAAAAAAATGAAAGCACCCATCATGCTCCTTTTTTTGATCGTTGGCAATCTGATTTTAAGCATTGCCGCTATGGGCAACCCTACCTCACCCGTAACCTATTATCTGAACCAAAAACCGGTGGATTTAAAAAGGATTTTTTTAGAGGTTGGAACGATAGATTCGATTACTGTTGACAAATCCGGTGGCGTGGGAGTTGTAAACATCACTACAAAAAATAATGAATTTCATTTTTACAGGTTGTCGGATATACTTGAAAAATACCCAATTATCAAAGAGGCCGGCAACAGGTTGGTTTTCAGAATCAACGACAGGCTGATACCCGATACCGCCGGAGTAAAAATTGATAGAAACCATGAAATGGATGTAACCTCAGAAAAACTCAATGCTGTTGAATACCTTCCGGACCCGTTAAGGATGATAACCATTGTAAACATTGAACTTGAGAAGAAAGAAACAGCACAACTACCGCATGTAAACGTGTTTATGAACACTGATGACTTTGCCCCCATTGTGCGTGATTTTTTGGAGCGTGTTGCCCGGAGGAGAGTCCAATAATTTAGCATTTTCAAAAAGTCATTTTTCTTTGGAGGCAAGCAGGTTGATTAAAACTCCGAAAGTGCATTGCCACCACATGGCTATTAAACCTTTAACCACTTAATTTTTTCCAGATGCGAAAAATAAAAACATCCTTGTTCCTTTTACCGTTTGTTTTGTTTTGCTTAGAAATAAAAGCAATTCCGACAGAAGTATTTGTGCGCAATCAGAACATTTTCGCTGTATTGGCTGATGGAAGCGAGAAGCAGCTCACCACAGACGGGAGCGACAGCCACCCGATTATAATTCCCGGCAGGGACCATGTTGTATTTGTGCGCGACGAGGTGGTCAGAACAACGAAAGGCAGCTACACCCGGAAAAAAATTATGATGGTTGATGTTTCAAACCTGAACCTGCGGGTGATAACCGACGAGAAACCTTACGCCGACGGCCTGGATAATACCTATGAAATACTCAATGTGATTTCCCCTACCCTGTCGCCCGACAACCGCTATCTTTACTTTATTACCGAGAAATATGCCACCTCCAATCAACTGGTAAAAGTACACCTTCAATCGGGCGAGTGGACGGAGTTGTTTGCGGCCGAGACGTTTGAATTGATAAGAAACGGAGAACACACAGGCCGTTTTCTTATTAGCCGGAGCGAGATCGGCGACAGAGGAAGAGACCTATATTTCCGGCTGGTTGACGAAAGGGGAAACACCATGAAACGATTCGAAAGCGAGGAAAGCCTGATGCATTTCAGGCGGGAAATCCAATAAAGTGGCTGGTTACAACAATAGTTCTCTGGAATAATCTTCTGTTTAAAACGGAAGAACCCCTGAATCCAGTCTAAAAACCAACAATTTTGGGCTAAAGCCCGATAACTCCTTGGATTTCAGTTACCCCGACCTTAAGGTCGGGACAATGTATAGTTCTGAATATAAGGGCTTTAGCCCAAATAGCTGTTTTGTTGATTACTTCTTAGACAGGGCTCAATACCTGAAAAACCTGATTCGGGAATCGGTTTCAGAGGGGATTTTTTTTCTTCCGGCCTTTATGGCAGGTCAGAATCGCTTAATTAAAAAATCCCTTTCCGCAATTTTTTTGACTTAACGGACAAAGTGCACTCTGACGGGGTTGGCTTTTCTCACGGCATCCTCTTCCAACAGCTGCACAAAACCTGCCGGGGTAGTAAACCTTGTGGAAGAAAGTTCCCATCCTGCATAAAATCTGAATATCACTGGTACATTATCCTGTACGCTCATCCTGACAATAAAGGTGTTGTTGATGCCGGGGGCTTCCGGTCCAAGATTTTGATAACCGAGGTAATTGCCTGCATAAGTCATAACGGCCAACCCGAGCCTTTCGCCCAAGAATGCCTGATTGCCGAAAGTTGAAACCGAAACTACTCTACCCTGCATGAATTTTTCAGTTGCGACTCTTTCTGCAAGGTCGATGGATGTTATGCCCGTTACCAGGTGAATACCTGCGGTATTTCCGGCAACAGTAACCTTACTTTCGTAATACCATGCGCCGCCGTAAATAATTATTTCTTGCGTTACCTGGTAAGATTCTTCTTCAATAATCCAATCGTTGTAATGCAGCCTAAGAATGGAGCGAAGCGGCCCGTCAGTTATCACCTCAATGCTCCCCTTAGCTTCCGGACCCAGCCTGTGCAATGCGCCATTCTTTTCAATGGCAAGCGAACCGGCCCCCAGAGAAGTTCCCACCCTGAGAATATCCATGCCCCAAGGCTGCATTGCATGGTAGTCTTCGTTGATGCCAACGCTGTCGAGAATCATTGCTGCGGTAGTTTTGCCGAAGATGTCCATGCCGTTGCGGGCATCGAAATAATTTCTGAATCCCACCCGGTCGTTTTCCCAACCCGGCCCTTCAAACTGAAAACGGCCGGTAGCCTGGCCTTCTTCCTGGTTGAGCCTGACAGCGGTGGTCAGGGGAGAGAAAACCGTATCGTTGGTAATCGAGGCAAACCTAATATTGCTTCGACTTGCAAATTCCGGCAGCCTTGCGGGGTTTACCATTTTTATTTTCAGCTCTTTGGTGGCAGCCCGATCCAGATCAACCAGGAAAAAAAGCTCATCCCACCGGCCATCGCCATCCAGATCATCGGCCTGCGAAGGCAACGGTTCGCCATTACTCAAAAAAACACCAGGTACTTTCCTTTCAGACAAAACTTGAAGAGCATCCTGCAAGGCCGACCTTGAAATGACCACCGGAGCATCGTTAACGGCAATTTCGGCGGGGTTGGTAACATTAAGCAACACCCTGTTTCCCGTACAGGAAGAAAACAGGGCTGTAAAAACAATCAGGATTACAGGCCATTGCAAGATTTTTCCAGATTTTGACATTGGTGTTCCGGTGGGGCTTTTATAGCCCAAATTTTTGGAAAAAAGGCTTATGCGCAGTCTTTCCGACCATAAGCCTTCACGGTTGTTTTCGGATGAAGCCATGATAAATCTGTTTAAAGGTTGTTGCTACAATTCGTTATGGGGTTTACCGATGGTTGCCAAAATACCGCCGTCAACGTACAGTATGTGCCCGTTTACAAAATCGGAAGCTGCAGATGCTAAAAAAATGGCGGCGCCCTGCAACTCTTCCGGCTGCCCCCACCGTCCGGCGGGCGTTCGGTTTATGATAAATTCGTTGAAAGGATGCCCTTCGACCCTTATGGGAGCCGTTTGGGAGGTTGCAAAATAGCCTGGCCCGATTCCGTTGGCCTGTATGTTGAACCTGGCCCACTCAGTGGCCATGTTGCGCGTAAGCATCTTCAAACCTCCTTTGGCTGCAGCATAGGCCGAAACCGAGTTGCGGCCCAATTCGCTCATCATGGAGCAAATGTTGATGATCTTTCCGCCCCTTTTACGGGCAATCATGCTCCGGGCAACCATTCTGCCAACAATGAAGGGGCCCACCAGATCGATATCGATTACTTCGCGAAACTCCGCCACATCCATTTCGAGCATGGGTATTCGTTTTATGATGCCTGCATTGTTTACAAGTATATCGACCGGGGCTATTTCTTTTTCCATCAGGGCGATCTGTTCAGCCACTTCCTGTTCCTGAGTTACATCGAACAAATACCCATAAACTTCGACGCCCCTGTTTTTATATTCGTTTAAGGCTTCCTCCAACTTCTGTGGCGAGCGGTCGTTGATGATGATGGTGGCACCTGCCGAATGAAGCCCTAAAGCCATGGCCATCCCAAGACCGTGCGTGCCCCCTGTAACCAGGGCGGTTTTTCCTGTAAGGTCGAATAGGTTTAAGCTCATTTTGAAGTTCTTAAAATGGATACCTTCTTTGTTTTGGTCAAAAAATCAGCGGTATTTAACTTTACCATTTTTTCTGTAGCCACTGATAATAAATGGTTGCAGCTAGGTTACCTTATTTAAGGTCGGAAATTTTTGCAGCGTCCATATCGGAATAATCCAGGTTCTCTCCTGCCATACCCCAAATAAAAGCGTAGTTCGAAGTTCCGGCAGCCGCATGGATCGACCACGATGGCGACAACACTGCCTGGTGGTTCTTCATCCAGATTGGCCTGGTTTCGTGAGGCTGGCCCATGAAATGGCAAACCGCCTGATTATCTGGAACTTCAAAATAAAAGTAGGCCTCCATACGTCGTGAATGAACATGCGGTGGCATGGTATTCCACACACTGCCGGGTTTCAGCAAGGTCATTCCCATCTGCAACTGGCAGGTTTCGACTATTGCGTTGATGATGATCTGGTTGATGGTGCGTTGGTTCGAGGTTTCGAGCGAACCCATTTCGAGTTTCCGTGCCTGCTCAAGGGTAATCAGGGCATCGGGGCACGAGCGGTGGGCCGGGGCACTGTTGAAGTAAAACATGGCCGGGTTTTTCGGATTAACGCTTGCGAAGGTTACCAACCTGTCGCCCATCCCGACATAGAATGCATCTTTGTTCTGAAGGCGGTACTCCACCTCCCCGACTTTTACTATTCCGGCTCCACCCACGTTGATTATTCCCAGTTCGCGCCTGCGAAGGAAAAACTCGGCCTTGATCGGGTCGATGGTTTCAAGCTCCGGCTTTTTTCTCACCGGAAAGGCACCCCCGACAATGAAGCGGTCATACATGGAATAGACCATGTTTATCTCATCAGCTATAAACAAGTCTTCTATCAGAAACTCCTCCCTGATCCTGGTGGTATCGTATGCAACAAAATCCTTTGGGTGGGTGGCGTAGCGAATTTGGTAATTAACAGCCATATATTCAATATATTAAAGATGATACAATCGTTTGCACAAAATCCCTGTTCAATTCGTCTAAAGATTTTGGGTAGATTGTCTTACTATTAGCAAAGGGTCTAAAACAATTTTTCTGGGTATTAACGATTTGCTTTTGTTTTCAATTTCCTGAATCAGCAAGGTTGCAGCCTGCCTACCCATTTCAAGTGCATGTTGATCGACCGACGACAGGGTGGGATTGATGATAGACCCGAATGGCTCGTTGGCAAAACCAACGAATGCCAGGTCTTGAGGTACTCTTAAACCAGCTTCTTTAGCGCAGATCATGGCTCCCAGGGCAGAGTAGTCGCCCGACGAAAAAATGGCATCTGGTTTATCAACCCGGTCATTTAAAATTCTGAATGCCTCGCAGCCTGCCTGCCTTGTAATAACCCCCTTGAGAATCAGCCGTTCGTCAACAGGTAAGTCATACTTTTTCAAGGCGTCGAGGTATCCTTGTGTGCGGTTGGAATAAATCTGGATATGACCTGGACCGGCAAAATGGGCAATCTTTTTCCTTCCGCTTGCGATGAGGTGTTCAACGGCCATCATGGCACCCTTGCGATCGTCTAGAATCACCTGGCTTACCTGCAATGATTCAAGCGCCCTGTCGAAAAAGACAAGTGGCAGATTTTTTCGCCTGAATTGCTCAAAGTGATCACCATTGCGGGTTTCAATACTAATGGAAGCCAGCAGCCCGTCGATTTTTCCGGTCATCAGACTGCGTGCCAGAGCTATCTCCTTGGCTACCGACTCGTACGACTGGCAAATGAGTACGTTGTAACCAGCTTCCGACGACACCTCATCCACACCTCTTAAAACCGTAGCAAAAAAATGGCGGTCAACCTGCGGAAGCAACACTCCGATGGTTTTACCACTACCCTTGCGAAGGCTCATGGCCCGAAAATCGGGCTGGTACTCCATCTTGTCGGCCAGCTCTTTGACATTTCGCCTCATTCTCTCACTGATGCGCGGATTATTCTGCAATGCCCGCGAAACAGTAGAAGCCGAAACGTTCAGCTCCCTGGCAATGTCGTGAAGTGTATATTTTTTTGAAGGAGGCATACTCAGATGTTAAAAATCTTAAAACCCTCTCATGTTTTAAAAAAAATAGGGTTGTTTTATTTTTCTTTGTCAAAGTTATGTATTTTTGTGCAAACGATTGCATAATTGAAAAATTTTTGAAATGGCACGATTCAGCAGGATACAGGTAGCGTTGGCAATGGAGGAGGCTGGAATTATCCCTGTGTTTTACCATCCCGACCCAGAAATAAGTTTCGAGGTAATCAAGGCTTGCAGTAAAGGAGGTTTGAAGGTCTTTGAGTTTACCAACCGGGGCGACTTTGCACATGAGGTTTTTGCCCAGGTGAACAAAAGGTTGGCTCTGGAGCTGCCAGAAGTAATTCTTGGAGCAGGATCGGTGACAGATGCCGGAACCGCCTCCCTGTTTATCCAGCTTGGTGCCAATTTCATAGTCTCGCCGGTATTGAATCCCGAAATGGCACGGGTATGCAACCGCCGGAAAATCTTGTGGTCGCCGGGATGCGGCTCATTGTCTGAAATATCGCAGGCCGAGGAGCTTGGAGCCGAAATCGTGAAGATCTTTCCGGGCGAGCAGGTTGGTGGGCCGGAGTTTGTGAGTTCAGTTAAGGGCCCCATGCCCTGGACAAGCATCATGCCAACCGGCGGAGTAGAGCCAACCCGCGAAAACCTCTCGGCCTGGTTCAATGCAGGCGTAGTATGCGTGGGAATGGGATCGAAACTGATCACCGGCGATATTGTAAAAAACAAAAACTACGCTCTGCTTGAGGAAAAAGTGCGGCATGTAGTAGCATTGCTTAAAGAAATCAGAAAAAAATAACCCTTCGGCTTAAAGCCGGAAAACAGATAAAACAATTGTAATGAAAACAACGCTTTCCCCGCTTCGCAAACTTGGGTATTTAAGCCTGGTAATTGCAGCCCTGCTGCTTTCATCGTGCAGGGATGCTACTGAAGTGCGCACGCTCAAGCTGGCACATGCGCTTGACCCCAGTCATTCAGTGCATAAAGGCATGGTATATATGGCCGAGAGGGTTGAAGAAAAATCAAGGGGCAGGCTCCGCATGGAAGTCTTTCCAAGCGGTCAGTTGGGTACAGAGAGGGAGAACGCAGAAATGCTTCAGATCGGAAGTTTGGCAATTACAAAAGTTTCGGCTGCCGTTCTGGAAGGATTTGCACCCAGTTACCGCATTTTTGGTTTGCCGTTCCTTTTTTCTGACAAGACCCATTTGCACAGGGTACTCGACAGCGAAATCGGTCGTGAGTTGCTGTTAGATACCGAAAGGTTTTGGCTCAGGGGACTCACATTTTATGATGCCGGCAGCAGAAGTTTTTATACTTCGCATCGCCCCATTCGTCATCCCGACGATCTGAGAGGTTTAAAAATACGGGTTATGCAAAGCCCCTCGGCCATGGAAATGATCAAAGCCTTCGGAGGCTCCCCTACCCCGCTGTCGTGGGGCGAGTTATACACTGCGCTGCAAGCCGGCGTTGTTGACGGGGCAGAAAACAATCCCCCAAGTTTTGTCTTGTCGCACCACTACGAAATCTCCAAATATTATTCCCTCACAGAGCATACAACCATACCCGATGTGCTGGCAATAAGCACAAAAGTCTGGAATCAACTGTCGGAGCAGGAGCAACAATGGCTTCAGGAAGCTGCCGAGGAGTCGGCTGTTTATCAACGGAAACTCTGGGCCGAATCGGAACGGGAAACCCTCGAAAGGGCTCGTGCAGCAGGGATAATTATTATTGAGCCCGACAAAGCGCCGTTCATCGAAAGAGTACAAGGAATGTACGATGCCATGGCACAAGACCCGAAATTCAGGGACCTGATTGAGCGCATTATGGCCAAAAGAACGCAATAAATGAATTACCGGATGCAAAACCTAATAAACCAATTGTGAACGGCCAAATGGTTGAAAGGGCAGTTTCATCCGGCATTAATTTTTGAAAAACAAAATTCAAATGAAGATTAAGAAGCATGTTGACCTTGTTTTGGAAATAGTAGTTTCGACGCTCATGGTGATCCTGGTACTCACAGTGCTGTGGCAGGTAATCAGCCGGTTTATTTTAGGAATGCCCAGTCCTTATACCGATGAATTGGCCGGGTTTCTACTGATTTGGGTGGGATTGCTGGGTGCAGCATACGCCACAGGTCAAAAACAGCACCTGGCCATCAACCTGCTTGCAGCAAAGCTAAGCCCTAAGAATCAGATAAGGCAGCAGGTGTTTATCAATGTGTTGATTGTTGCATTTGCAATAGCTGTTATGGTTGTGGGAGGCATTAATCTTTCCTACATTACACTTTTTTTGGAACAGATTTCGGCCGCCTTGCGGATTCCTGTCGGAATAGTTTATTTAGTCATTCCGCTGAGTGGGCTGCTCATTATCTTTTATGCAGTTGCCGACATCATCATGGTATTAAAAACAAAATCAACCACTTTGGGAAGTCCCATTTCTTAATCCAAAAGCCATGGAAGTATTCGAAATTTTGGTGTTGGTCGTAACATTCGTTGCCCTATTGGCTTTGGGTGTACCCATTGCATTCAGTTTAGGGATTTCCGGAGCATTGACTTTACTTATCAGCATATTGCCCCTGCCGGCATTTACTACCCTTGCCCAGCGTATGGCTGTGGCCCTTAATAGTTTTGCACTGCTTGCAATACCCTTCTTTGTTCTGGCTGGCCAATTGATGAACCAGGGGGGCATCGCCATACGGCTTATTGAGTTTGCCAAGGTATTGTTGGGCAGGCTGCCAGGAGGACTTGCCCTGGTCAATATCATGGCCAACATGCTGTTTGGCGCCATCTCGGGTTCTGCTGCAGCAGCCTCATCGGCCATCGGTAGCTTTATGACTCCCAAGATGGTCGAAGAAGGCTACGACCGGGGTTACAGCGCCGCAGTAAACATCACCTCGGCCACGACAGGACTGGTTATTCCCCCAAGCAACATCATGATTGTATATAGCCTGGCAAGTGGCGGCGTTTCTATTGCCGCTTTGTTTCTGGCAGGTTATATTCCCGGAATTCTGATTGGCCTCTCACTGATGTTGGTGGCAGCCGCTGTGGCTTATCGCAGGAATTATCCCGTGGGCGAAAAGGTTGGCTTGAAGGCCGGGGTAATAAAATTTCTGGATGCCATACCAAGCATGTTCCTTCTGGTAGTGGTAATAGGAGGTATTATCGGAGGATTCTTTACAGCCACCGAAGCCTCGGCAGTGGCAGTGGTTTACACTTTGGCTTTGGCCATAATCTATAAACAAATCCGGCTAAAACATATTCCCGGAATTTTGCTCCGTACTGTTGGAATAACCGCCATTGTAATGTTGCTTATCGGTACGTCAATGGGGCTGTCGTGGGTAATGTCGTATGCCAATATTCCACAGGCTGTCAGTGAAGGGTTGCTTTCCATCAGCTCCGATAAAATTGTATTGCTGCTTCTCATCAACCTGATTTTGCTTATAGTGGGCACTTTCATGGACATGACCCCGGCGGTACTCATCTTCACCCCGATATTTCTTCCGGTGGTGGTCGATCTGGGTATTGACCCAATACATTTTGGTATCATCATGATTATGAACCTTTGCGTTGGGCTATGCACCCCGCCGGTGGGTTCGGTATTGTTTATCGGTTGCAGCGTGGCCAATATCGGTATTGAGAAAGTTATCAGGCCGCTGCTTCCGCTGTTTGCTGCCATGATAGTGGTACTCCTGCTGATTACTTTTTTCCCGCAAATAAGTCTTTGGCTGCCAACCATTTTAGGGTACTAACTACTTGAAAAAATGGCTGTGAATAATTAACTTTGAATAAACCAAATCCCGGCTCCAATGAACGATTCGGGGGTAAATAAAAAATGGCCGGCTGTGCATCGTTCCGTGTATTACGCGGCGATAATGCTGGCTTTTTTTTATTTCCAAACCGGAATCCTACAGGCCCAGGTTCCTTTTACCCCGACCATTTCAGAACCTCTGAATGAAAGCTGGAGGTGGCGCCATATTGAAGCGCTTTCGGCCAAAGGCATCAGGTGCATGACCGACGATCAGCAAGGGAACATGTGGTTTGGTCTCGACGCAGGCATAATGCGCTACGACGGGTACAACTGGAAACACTATAATAATACACCATTTCTTAACCAGCCGGTTACTTCCCTTTTTAAATCACACAATGGCACCCTTTGGGCGGGAGGTGAGGCTGGCTTGTTGGTTTATAATCAAGGCGAATGGGAAAAGGTTTTTCCTCAATCTGCTGAAGAGAACATCCCCGTTACTGCCATAGCCGAAACCCCCGACGGAACCATTCTGGCAGGGACTCAGGATGGGCTGGTTGCCATTAAGGGCAACCGGATCACTTTGTTCACCACGCTACAGAAAGCGGAGATTTTCAATCAGCAGCAAAACAGTTATGAGATTTACCTGCTACCCGACGAAATCCTATTCAACCGGAACTTCGGGCGGGTGGATGAGATGTTTGTTGAAAAAAACAACCTGGTGTGGGTTTTCATGTCGCGAAACAACGAAGGAAAGCTGTTGCAGTTTAATTTGAACGACACTATCGACGACGTTCTCAGGCGATTTAAAATATCCTACGACTTGGGTGGTCATCACTTGCCCAACCGGAACCAGTTTTTACAAACCCGAACGGGAGAGCGCTGGATTATAAACGGGTTTTATAAAAGCGGACTGTTGCGATTCAGAAACAACAGGTGGGAGAATATCAGGCTAAGCAACTTTTTTGGGGGAGATGAGTTGCATACCGATATCATCGAATTGTCTGACGGATCCATCTGGGTCGGTGGACTTGAAAAAATTTTTGTTTACAGGGAGGGTTCCTGGAGAATGTTTTCGGCACCTGCAGCACCGGTGCCCTCTTCGAGGATCATCTTTCACCAGGCAGCCGACGGATACATCTGGGTAGCCGGTATGCAGGGCGATGTGTTCAGACTCAGCTACGACCAGAGCAACTGGGTTAAGTATTACGGTTTGAATTTTCAGTTTCAGGGCCGTGACAAAAGGGAGTGGTTCCTTTCGGTTGATGGCCAGGTGGTTTATCAGGAGCACGGCAGTTTTTATGCTTTCGATGCCGGGCATGGGCTGATTGATGCCCCTGTAAGGCTCATTGAAACCTCAGGCGGAAGGGTGTGGGCTGCCGGAAGTCACCGGGGCGTGGCTGCAACTGCATACCTTGAAAATGGAAGGTGGTTCAGGCAGTTACATCCAGGGCTTTCATGGGGAATAGACCCCCGGTCGGTATTTATCGACCGCAATGGGTCGATGTGGTTTGGCGCCAGTGTTGATCGTCAGGAGGCTCTGGGGCAACAATCCGGAGTGCTTCAACTGCTTAACCCCGATGAAAAGCAGTTGAAGTGGAAACACCATACCCAGCGCGAAGGCATTGTGCAGCACAATGTTTATGGAATCGGGCAATCACCGGATGGAAGCATGTGGTTGGGCGGAACCCGGCTGTTGAACCAGCAGGACAGCCTGTGGCAGCAGCTGGAAGATTTTGAACTTCTCAACGAATATGTTGACATTGTCCACAGCCGGCAATTGCTTTGGGTGGGGTCGAGGTTTTATGGTGTTTTCAGGTTCGATGGAAAGGAATGGAAGCAGTTTACAAGCGCCGACGGTTTGCCCGGGAATACCGTGATAAGCATTTATGAAGAAAGGCCCGATAAGGTATGGGCAATCACCGACCGCGACATTGCTGTTTTTGATGGCCAAAGATGGTTTGCCGGGCAGTTTACCAACGACTTTCGTATTCCGCGCGAAGGAGGCGAAATACTGGTTGACCCCGATGGCAGCCTGTGGATAAACAAATCCCTGCGCGAGTGGAAAAGAAGGGCGTTTCCTTTCAGCGTTACCACTGCCAAAGCCATGCAGGAATTCTGGACCATCCGCTACCGCGGGGACAGACACCCCCCGAAAACCCAAATAATTGTTTACACTGATCGCGTCAACCAGCCGGGAAACACACTGATAGGGTGGACTGCTACCGACTTTTGGAAGGAAACACCTACCGACCAACTCACTTTTTCGTACAGGATCAATCAGGGTGAATGGTCGGAATTTTCGAACCAGACAAGCCTGATGCTGACCAACATGCGCACCGGGAGGCATTTGATCGAAGTAAGGGCAAGGGACATGGATTTTAACATCGAAACCCAACCGGCTTCAATTTCCTTTGTCGTGGTTCCGCCCATTTACAGGCAAGCCTGGTTCATTATTCTGGTTGCAATTTTTATTTCGATAATTGTTTACCTCGAAATCAGGCTTTTGAACCGCAATGCCCGCCTCAACTCGGTAAACCAATCGCTCAACCAGGCCAACCAGGCCCTTGAGGTCAGACAAAAGGAAATAGCACTTCAAAACCAAACCATTTCGGAGCAAAAAAACGATCTTGAGAAGAAAGCCCTGATGCTCGAAGAGAAACATGCGGAAATTCTCATTCAAAGAGACCATCTGAAAGAAATGGTTGAAAAGGTGGAGGACCTATCCAATGTCAAACAACGGTTTTTTACCAATATCTCGCATGAATTCCGCACCCCCCTCACCCTTATTCTGGGTTCTATAGAACGGCTGCTTGCCATTAACGGCCATATCGAGAAAAAGCGTCTTAATCAGGCCTTTGAAATCATTCAGAGAAACTCAAAAAGAATTTTAAGGCTTATCAATCAAATCCTCGAAGTAAGCAAAATAGAGACCGGCAAATTGAAATTAAACCCTGAACCCGGCGATATAGCTTCGTTTACGCAGGAGATTGCAGAGCTTTTTAACGATCTGGCGAACATTCGCAACATCGACCTGAAGTTCGAAAGCCATGTGATGTGCCGAGAAGTACTTTTCGACCGCGATAAAATAGAAAAGGTGCTTTTCAATCTACTCGGCAACGCATTTAAATCCACACCGGCTTTAGGCAATATTACGGTAAGAGTTGAACAGAAATTTTCCGGATTAAACCGGTACAATGAGCCATTGCCGTATGAACCAAATCAGGAAAGAAGCAGTGAATCAATAGCATTCTCTGTAAGCGATACCGGTAAGGGAATCCACCAATCGCATATTCACAGGATTTTTGAGAGGTTTTATCAGGTAGATGAACAGGGCGGGGAAAATCAGTTCGACAGTTCAGGTATTGGCCTTTCATACGTTAAAGACCTGGTAGCCATTCACAACGGCCATATCAGTGTAGAAAGCCAACCCGGATTGGGAAGCAGTTTTGTGTTTGAGATCCCTTTGGTAAGGGTGAACCAGGAGGCATTGATGGCGGGCAGGCCTGAGCACTACCGGCATTCCAACATGGTTTCTGAAGATATCAGGCGGGAAATAAACAACATGACTCAAAATACCTGGTACCACGACGAAGATGAATCCGAACCGGCAGGGAGAAACAGCATCTCCGTCAGTCGCACTGAGAAGCCCATACTGCTTGTAGTAGAAGATGAGGTTGAAATACGGGATTTACTGCGTGATCTCCTCGAAACCGATTTTGAGATATTGGAAGCCAGAAATGGCCTTTCGGGCTACCGCAAAGCCGAAAACCACCAGCCCGATCTGATCATCAGCGATGTGATGATGCCCGAAATGGATGGGAAAGAACTGTGCAAAAAATTGAAGTCGAACCTGGCTACCAACCACATCCCGGTAATCCTGCTCACCGCGCGCATTTTGCCCGAGCATAAGCTCGAGGGTTACCAGACCGGGGCCGATGCCTATATTGAAAAACCCTACAGCGCCGAATACCTGAAAATGCGTATCAAAAACCTGCTGGAAGCACGCGAAACGACCAGAAAGAAGGTAATTCGCGACCTGATCACGCAACCTTCGGAAATTGAAGACCATTCGGAAGATGGCAAAATGCTCAGGAAGATTCAGGAAGTGTTGGAAGAAAATGTTTCAACCTCCGATTTTGATGTCGAAAGCATGAGCCAGCTCTTTTTTCTGAGCAGGAGTCACTTTTCAAGAAAAATAAAACAGATAACCGGGTTAACGCCCAAGGAAATCATTGACTCTTACAGGCTCAAAAGAGCCGGACAGTTGCTTCAGCAAAGAATTCCGGTGGCTGAGGTAGCATATATGGTTGGTTTCGACCATCCCAATTCATTCGCCAGAGCTTTCAGGAAGTTTTATAACATGACTCCCACAGAGTTTTCCTCCCAAAATTAGCCAAATGATACAAATTGTTCTAAAGTCAGCACAATTTGGATTGTCAAAAGAGAGCACACGGCAGTAAATTTATACTGGAATCCTGAGTTTTGATGTGGCGGATTCTTGGCCCCATTTAAAAAATTAATACAATACTATTTTGTTAATGAATCTTTTGCGGCCTAACCCGGTTAATTTGAACTATCCACGCAGAATAAGCCTGTTTGGTTTTCTACTACTTTTTGTTGTTCTAGCAGGCTATTCCAACCAGGATGCACGTCGCATCCCGGCATTTCCGGGTGCTGAGGGTGGCGGCCGGTACACCACAGGCGGACGCGGAGGGCAGGTAATCAGAGTAACCAACCTGAACGACAGTGGCCCGGGCAGTTTTCGCGAAGCATTGAATACACGCGGGCCACGGACTGTTGTTTTCGATGTGGCTGGAAATATCAATCTTCTATCGCGTATTCGAATTCGTCATGGTGATCTGACTATAGCAGGGCAAACCGCTCCAGGCGGTGGTATAACCATCAAAGGCCATGAAATCAGAATAGCGGCAAATAATGTAATCATTAGGTTTTTGAGGTTCCGGCCTGGCGATATAGCTGGTGAGGCTATTGATGCCATCATGGCATTCAATGTAAGGGACTTAATCATTGATCATTGCAGTATGAGTTGGGGTATTGATGAAGTAGCCAGCTTCTACGACAACGAAAACTTCACACTGCAGTGGACAATCATAAGCGAAAGTCTGAATAACTCACTCCACCCTAAAGGCGCACACGGCTATGCCGGAATCTGGGGGGGTAAAAACGCTTCGTTTCTCAATAACATCATTGCCCATCACCACAGCCGTAATCCAAGGTTAAACGGGACACGCGAAAATCCACCGGATGGAATTGAAACCACCGAACTGATCAACAATCTGATTTACAACTGGGGCAGCAAGGCCATTTACGGTGGCGAAGGAGGTCAGTACATCATTGCCAACAATATTTTTATACCAGGACCTGGAACCCGGCCTGCCAACCGCGATGAAATATTAGAGGTTTATTCTCCCGCAGGGAGATTCTTTGTCAGGGGGAATGTTCTAAGCCAAAGCACCAACCGGTTGGGGCGGGCTGGGTGGAGAAACATCACGGTGCCCGAAGGCGAAAACGACCTTGTGAGGCTTCGATCGCCGTTTTATCCAAACAATCTGCATCTGGCAAGAAGGCCGCAGCTCACCTACGAGCTATTATTAAGGAAGGCTGGTGCCAGTCTCTCAAGAGATGCCATCGACCTGCGGATAATCAGCGAAATTAAAAACCGCAAATACACTTACGGGGCAGGGGGCATTATCGACAGCCAGGC
>DATIKH010000065.1:0-9993 GCA_035477775.1 Bacteroidales bacterium
TCCCGGATGGTCTTCTCCCAGTCCCGTATAAATGTTATTTTTAGCGGTGTCCAGGCCAATTACAAACATAGGTTTTTCAGTTCCCCCCACGTTGAGTCCTTTTCTTTGTCCAATGGTGAAGAAATGCGCTCCGTTATGTTCACCAATTACCTTTCCCATTTCCGGGGTTAAAGGTGGGGGGAAGGCGATGGTGTCAAGAAATTTCTGGTCCAAGGTGTCCCATGTTTGATTTTCGGGCAACACCGGTTTTGCAACTTGCCGGTAGGTTTCAGGAATAAGGATGATTTTTCCTTTGGCAGGCTTTAATTTTTGCTGTAAAAATTCGGGCAGACGCACTTTGCCTATAAAACAAAGCCCCTGGCTGTCTCTTTTTTCGGCTGTAACGAGTTGCTGTTCTCTGGCAATGTCACGAACTTTCTTTTTCAACAGATGGCCTATGGGGAAAAGCGCCTTGGATAATTGTTCCTGGTTGAGCTGGCACAAAAAGTAGCTTTGATCCTTTTCCGGGTCCTTCCCTGCCAGAAGACGATAAATGGTTTCCCCATCGTGGTCAAAGGACACTTTCCTGCAATAATGGCCGGTAGCAACGAAAGTGGCACCCAAACCCTCTGCAGCCTTTAAAAAGAGGTCGAATTTAATTTCACGGTTGCAAAGCACATCGGGATTGGGAGTGCGCCCGGCCTGATATTCGGAAAACATATAGTCAACGATCCGCTTTCGGTATTCCTCGCTGAAATCGAATGTATAAAAAGGAATATCCAACTTTTCGGCCACCATCAGCGCATCGGTACTGTCTTCGACCCAGGGACATTCTTTCGAAATCAAAACCGACTCATCGTGCCAGTTTCGCATGAAGATGCCAATCACTTCATACCCTTGCTCTTTCAATAACCACGCGGCTACCGAACTGTCAACACCTCCCGAAAGGCCTACTACGACACGTATCCCCTTGTTTTTCATCTGTTCACTTGTAGGTTGACTGTCGGTTTACTAGTTCGTTGCAAAATTACGGATAATTCAAATGTTCCTAAATGCACTCCAAGCCGGGTTGCCCCACTTAAGGTTTGGTTTCGCTGGGAATTACCTGATTATGGCTATTGAAAACGGCCGCTGAATCTCAGGCTGAAATGACGCGGAGGCTGAATGTCGCCCGGCCTGCCCATATACTCGGCATTGGTCAGGTTTTTTATGGCAAGCGAAATGGTATAGTTGTTTCCGATCTTATAACCAAGACTGAAATCGGTCAGCAGATGGCCCCGGTTATTATTATTCCAATAATCGTAAAAGCCGGGCAAAATTTCTTCGCGTGTTAAAGGATTTAGAAAAACATCGTCGATGTTTAAAACTCTTGACCTGGCTATAAGGTTCAGGTGAAATTCGAATGACCGGAAACTGGCTCCAATATTTAATCTTCCTGAATGTTTCCGGCGGTATTTCAATAATACGCCGGTATTTTGAAGCGTGTTTGGATTGAATTCCGTGGGATAGGTGAAAACATATCCACCGCTGATATTGTAATTGAATTCCCCGAATTGGGTGTCGAATCTGAATTCGAGCTCAAGTCCATAAACCCTTGAATATTCGGTATTATCTGCCTGAAATCCAAGTCCGAAGGTTTCGGTGATTGGATCAAAGTGGCTTCCGAAAAGGAACTCAATCATGTTTTTGTTCTGGGTATAAAAAAAGGCCAGGTCAATCAACCCGTCGAGCCTCGGGGTAAGGATGCCCCTTTTTAAACCCAGTTCGGCATTCCATCCCGATTCGGGGTTAAGCAGTGGATTTGGAAAAATCCGAACTGCTCCCATGGTTGTTGCGGCAAATTTCTCGGCAATGCTGGGATAACGGTATCCCTGTCCAAAGGAGCCTCTGAGAAATGTATTTTCGAACAATCTCAGGTTTGCCCCGCCTCGCAATAAGAAAATAAGTTTGTCGCTTACGGTGTTCAGGGTATTATGCTCAATCCTCATTCCTGCAACAAGCTGAAGCCGATCTACCGGGCTGTAATCGGATTGAATATATGCGGCCAGGTTGAGCGACTCGTGGTTGCCATAAAACCCCGACCTGACAAAACTGCTTTGCTGAACAACCCCGGCATTAAGGTTTACATTGGCGGGCAGTTTTTTCCAAAATTGATATTCTGCAAACAATGAATTGACTTCACTGTCAACTTGTTCTCCGTGAGGAAATTCGTTGCTCAGGTTTTGAAACCGTATTCTCAGATCGTGTGAGTATTGCTGGTCTCTTCTGAGGCTGATAAACGGATCAATGTACAACAACCTTGCATGCAGCCTTGTAACCGTGGATGTGTCATGGATCAGGGCACCGGTATGGGCGTTTTCCCACAACAAAAAATCCACCTTATTATTCAAAAGTAAATTCGTACTAATCCCATAGGTTAGGCCCCGAATATTTTGATTATGATGCCTAAGCCTGACATTAAACCTTCCCATCAACTGGTCGTTTCGTTTTCGGTAGCCGGGGTCGTTGAGTACAAAGGTTCCCAACGCAACCTCGGTATTCCCGTACCTTTGCAGGTGCGATGCCGAATAACTGGTAAAAACCCTGGGACTATCCCACCAATGCCAGTTTGCCTGCAGGGGCCTGTCGAAAAAGCCGGTTTCTGCAAAAAAGGTTGTAACACCTCCGGGTGGGGCGTCTGCGGTTCTGAAATTTATAACCCCGTTCAAGGCCGAAGAGCCATAAAGCACCGACGACGCTCCTTTGATAACCTCAATCTGGGAAATGTTTTCGAGCGGAAGGGCTTCCCATCTGATATTTCCGGCGTCGGGTGCAATCATTGGAAGCCCGTCGAGCAGTGCCAAAACCCTGCTTCCCGCACCATAGGCAAATCCGCTACCACCTCTTATGGAAGCCTGCCCGTCTAAGATTTCAATTCCCGGCGTACGGTTAAACAATTCGATGGGGTCGCTGATGTGAGCATTCGTAAATTCATCCGGCTGAATTACACTTACCGAAACGACCGCTTCGCCTATCCGCTGTGCCACCCTACCGGCACTAACTATTACCTGTTCAATCTGGGTAGTTTCAGGCGACATCTCCAGATTCCAAACGATGGTATCGCCAGGTTGTAAGTTAAAGTTCCTGGTGACTCTTCCAAAACCTATGTGCTGTACAGATATTGTATAATTTCCACTCTGCAACCTCAGAAGAAATTCCCCATCAGGATTACTTACAGTACCTCTGCCAGGGCCATAAATTATGCTGGCTCCCGGAATGGATTGCCCGGTCTGCTGGTCGGTGATTCTTCCCGAAACGGAAGCAACCTGCTGGCTGTACAATTGGAAGGAAATCAGCAGGGTAAAAATTATCCAGATCCCTTTAAGCATCACTTTGGTTTAAATGTCATCCGAATGCGCAAGACCTGACCGGGGTTGACCTGGTCTGGTACTTCGGTGTGTATTTTCAGGCTGGTTCTGGTTAATTCCGAAATGATGGTGGTTATTGGAATGGGAAATGCCGGGGTTGTAATTACTATCTGGGTTTCGTTTTGGGCAAATCTCCAGTTTCCGGTAAAAGTTCCGAATTGTCCGGTTCCGTCTTTGTTAAATTTTGCTTCTCCTCTGAAATTGGCCAGAACTTGTCCTGGTCCGCTGGCATCCCTTCCATTGGCCAAAAGGCTGTCTGCTACCCAAACAGGAGTAGTAAGCAACGAGAAAGGTGTTTCTTCCTCTTCATCTCCGCAGCTTACTGCTATGGCTGCTAAGATCACTCCGGTAATAAGGATCAGGTTGATGGTTTTCATTCGCAAAAAAATTAAAGTTAAAGTTTTCGCCTCTGATTTTCGAACCTACATTTTAATTCTCCAAATAACCTATCAGGATATTTTTAAATCCTCTCTTTCAGGTCGATGTTTGCAAACATTGTTGGTTTATCAAATAATTCGAAATGGAATTTTGATGTAACCCAAAGGTACATTTTTTTCATTAGCGCCTTGCAAAATTTAAAATCACATGGACATACCATGAATCCTTATATGCTTTGGTTGAATCAAAAGTCAGATTTTATAAACAAAACAGGGGGTGCGCTGGCCAAGCCTTCGCACCCTCTGCCTTTATTAAATGCATTTCGATGAACCTTATCGTAGCAACTGATAGTTTTATTACACGATAGAATCTCTGAAACTGCTTGTTGTAGAAATTTTTCCGGGAGAATTTAGTTCATCTCAAACTGGCCATTTTCTACGCTCCAGTCGTTTCCGAAAAACCCGCTTACTACCAAGCCTTCCAGGCCATCGCGTAACCAATTGACATTAAAAATCATCAGGTCGGGAAATCCGGTAATGCCCGAAAAATAGTCGTTTGGCCACAAGGCTCTCATTCCTTTGGTGCCTGTTCCGGCAACAACTCCAACGGCAGAGATGGTACAATCGGCTCTTGGGAAAATGAAGTAACTGCCCAGGTCGTCGCCTGCGATGGTAAATTTTCCAAACCTGATTTTGCCATCTTCGATCCTTACCGGCGAATTTGCCAAAAGCATGTCCCAAGCCTTATTATTGGATGCATTGCCATAAATAATCACATTTCTTCCGGCAAATTTTTCCGGGCTGAAATCAGTATCGGCAATAATGTCAATCGAGCCATTGCCCCGGTAAAGAAAAGTTTCGGCATCGAACCTGGCTTTGTTCTTATACCATTCATTTTCTTCGGGAGTTCCACCCGTGGCATATACAAACAGCATGTTGTTGGTGAAGGCAAGTTTAAATCCCCCGTAACGCTTTGGATGTTTTTCGGTTAGATCGGGCTTTTCAATTTCTATCCATTGGCCGTTAACCAAATCAAGCGTAATGTCCTTGCCTTTGTCTGCACCAATGGTCTGGCCGTTGATTTGCACCACCGGATTGGCGGTGAAATTTAGTTCAGAAAGCAGCAAGGTAATTTTCTGAATATTATCCAATGTCCCTGCAATGGTGTCGCCTGTTTTGCGCAGATCAACCGTGCTGATCTGATAATGCTTTATCTGTTGGTTTACCTTCACCCAGTGGTTCGATGCCGATACACCCGGTGAGGCCGTGCGAAACTCAATGTGGGTTACTTCGCTTGTTTTTGGTATGGTGTTCTGACGCAGAAAATCGAAAAGCGGGGGCCAGTCCATGGAATGATTTCCATCCCAGTGGGTTGCTCCGCGTTGTTCGTGGTACGCAAAATTGGTGTGAAATTGGCCGAGCTTATCGCGCATCAGGCGTGCCTGGTCAACATGCACCACCATATCGGCGTCGCCATGAAGTACATACACTCCCAATTGGTTTAGGTTACGGGCAAGTTCGAGAATCCGGCCAGCCTTGGCCCCACGGTAAATCATGCCGAAATGGTTCGAAGCCATTGAAGCGGAGTCGGATCCGGTAAGCCGATATCTGATAATGTCAACATAACCTGCTGCCGGCCCGCTTGCTGCAAACTTATCGGGATACGTTGCGCCCAATACCCAGCTTCCGTGGCCGCCCATGGAGTGACCGGTTACATAAGTCCTGTATGGGTCTGTCTGAAACAGCCTTTTGCCTATTTCGAGTACTTCGAGGGCATCGAGCCGGCCCCATTCTTCCCAGTTGAAACCAAAGGGCATCCGGTTGGTTGGAGCTACTATGTGCGCCCAGTCTTTTTGAGTGTAGGCACGGCTTTGGCTGGTAGCTTCAACAGAAGCTCCATGAGTGGAAAGAACCAGTGCCTGCCCCGGACGATTGCTGGTGGAAGGAGCTACACTGAAATATTGAACACTGCCATCAATATTGCTTACAAAGGTGCGCTCGTGATGTCTTGTGGCATCCTGTTGGTTTAACTCTATTTCTGTCCTGTGAATCTCTCTGCCGTTAGGGTCGCGAAGGATTAACGTAGCCCCTATTCTCTCTGCTCTGGTGGACCTTCTCGGTGCCGGCACCTGAAACTTTACCTTACGTGTTGTCAATGAAATAATCTGATCCATTGGCGATGTAATGGTTTCACCTGATTGAAGCCTGCAGGTGATCGTGTACCCCTTTAATGTGTTTTGGCCGGTATTTATTACCCGTATTGCTCCCCACTTGTTGTCGCGCTCCCCCCTTATGATTGCCGGCAGGGTCATGTGGCGTTGCGAAAACATAATCTCCTGTTTTGGAAGCACTATGCTGGCTGTTGTTCGTGCAAAGCGTCCGTGCGAAAAAAGAAAATGGTTAACACCTTTTTTCAAAGTGAAAGGAATCAGGGTGTATCTGTAATCGTAGTGGTCTCCTTCGCGTGGCATACCGTTGATGATAACCCGGGTGTGACCGCTGGCTTCCAATAATACCGTAATCTCTTCGGGTGACTCTAATTGAGCATAAAGCCATGCACGTCGGAGATTTCCGCTGAAAACTCCGTTCGGGTCGGCATCAATAGCCTCCCAAACCAATTCAGCCCTCCCCGATGGGTATGGAGCTGTAACACGCAGCCCGTGGGTTGGCGACTGAAAGTTCCCGGTGGCAACCTGCCAGGAAACGATATCCTCCCCGCCCGACAGCAACCCGGGTCTGACTGCACCCCGCAAAGCAAATCCGCTTTCGAACTTGTGTAAAATCGTACCTTCTTCGGTTGTTTCCACACGGTCACGGCCAAAGTATTCTACAATATTGCCAGTTTGCTGCCCATGCAAAACGAATACATTGAAAATGAGGGCTGAAAAAACACCCAGCTTAAATTTGTTTAGCATCATGAAAAGGATTAAAATTTGTTATAAAATGCTCTTTTTTCTGACCCAAAAATAAGCACGATTTTGATTACAAACAAGAAAAAATAATCAGCAAAATCGATTTAGAACTACATGTTTGGAATTTTACAAAAATTCGATGTTAATCATTCCGAACAATTATTTCTAAAAAATGAAGGCTGGGATGTCAATAAGAAATTTGATTTTAATTGCCTGACAAAATCCAAGGCAGTGCTACAGGTTATTATTCAAGAAACCTGAAAAGACGTTATAACAGTTTTGTGCGGTTGCTCAGATTTAATTTTAAAGGTATCCACATCAGTGGCTGAACTTTGTGTTTTAATGTTTAATGGGTTGTAATTTGGCCCTGTTTTAATATCTTTGAACCTCAAAACACGGGACTTTAAAAACTATTGGTTTTCTAAATCTAAATTTTGTTAAATCCTTTAATCAAAATCATTTACAAGTTATGAAGAAAAAGGCAAGTTCTTATTGGAGAGTTGCGGTTGTGATGATGGCAGTTGTTTTGGTTTCATGTAAGTCCGGGCGAATTCCCGACACCAACGACATAGCCATTGAGTGGGAGGTTGTAAGCAACTTGCACACTGAAACATCGGTTGTGAAAGCGCGATTTGTAATTACCAACAACAGCCGGTTTACCTTTACAGATGCTAACTGGACGCTGTTCTACAGCCAGTTGCCCAGGATGCCCCTCCGGGTTAATGAAGAGGCCAGGGTAACCGTTGAGCATATCAATGGCGACTGGTTTCGGATTGTTCCCAATCCTGGTTTTTTGCTCGAACCAGGGCAATCTATTGAGATTGTTTACGAAAGCTCCGGTTACTGGATAAAGGAGTCGGACGGCCCGGCCGGACTTTATTTTGTTCTGAATGATGCCGATGGTGCTGAACATATCGTTGAAGTGCTGAATTTCACCATTCTGCCTTTTGTACGGCCCGAACAAATACAACGTGGCCACAACGACCTGACTCCCATCCCAACTCCCGAGTGGATGTTCGAAAACAACCAGGCCATGCGCCTGCTTCCCAAAGAGGAACTACTTAAGTTGGTACCTACCCCTGTAAGCCTTTCAGCTACAGGCGAAAAAACCACTTTTGGCGAAACGATATCCGTTCATTTTGATCAAGGTCTTGAAAATGAGGCCAAATGGCTTGCCGACAAACTTATAGAGCTTACAGGTATCCAAGTGAATAAGGCATCAGGCAACCCTTCCGGAACCAATACCATTTACCTTTCTAAAGGCAATTTTGAGGTGAAAGGCAAACGCTCAGAGGCCTACCGGCTGAATATCAGAAACAATCAAACTGTAACCATTGAAGGTAACGATCGTGCCGGTGTCTTTTATGGTATCCAGAGCCTGATAGCTCTGCTGCCAATCGAACTGGTGTTGAACGAAAACCGCGACCTAATCCTTCCGGTTCTGAAAATAGAGGATGCACCCAGGTTTGGTTATCGCGGGCTTCATATTGATGTTTCGCGAAACTTCAAGAACAAAGATGCCATAATTAAGGTGATGAATATTATGGCTTTTTATAAACTGAATACTTTGCACTTGCATCTTACTGATGATGAGGGTTGGAGACTTGAAATTCCCGGACTCCCTGAGCTTACAGATGTGGGCGCACAACGCGGGCATACCGAAAAAACGGCTGCCGCATTGCATCCTGCCTATGGATCCGGTCCGTTTCCGTACGCCGAAGGTCGTCATGGTTCCGGTTATTTTTCGAGGGAGGATTTTATCGGAATTTTACAGCACGCCAACAACCTGCACATCAGGGTAATACCCGAAATAAACCTGCCCGGCCATGCACGTGCCGCAGTAAAATCTATGGAGGCCCGCTACCAGCGATTTATGGCCGAAGGTAATGAGTTGGCTGCAAATGAATTCAGGTTGATTGACCCAGAAGAGACTTCCCAGTACTACTCAGCACAGATGTTTACCGACAATGTGGTAAATGTGGCCAGAGAAAGTGTTTACCATTTTGTTTCGAAAGTGGTTGACGAAATCATAAAAATGTATGCAGAAGCCGGTGCTCCACTGGACTTGTTTCATATCGGAGGAGATGAAGTACCTTATGGAGCATGGACCCGGTCGCCCATGGTCGATGAAAAGATGAAAACGCTTGCAGACATCAGAATTCCTGCCAATATGCATACTTATTTCACACGCAGGGTGCTTGATATTTTCAGCGAGCGCAATCTTCGTATGGCCGGTTGGGAAGAAATCGCCCTGAAAACAAACCCGGCGGGTCAGCATGTCGTCAATCCCGAATTTGCAGGAGGCAATGTGGTGCCTTACGTATGGAACAACCTTTGGGGCCGTCAAAAGGACCTGGCTTACAGGCTGGCCAACATCAACTTTCCGGTGGTGCTTTGCCATGTTACCAATTTTTATTTCGACCTGGCCTACAGCAAAGATCCCAAAGAACCCGGACTCTATTGGGGGGGATTCATAGGCTCACGGGAACCGTGGCACTACAACCCTTTCAATGTATTCTATTCAACCTTGAAAGACCATATGGGCGAGAAAATCGACCCGGCTACCGACATGATTGGCCTGGTAAGGATTCTCCCACAAGCGCAAAAGAATATCCTTGGATTGCAGGCTCAGGTGTGGAGCGAAACCATTTTCGGTCAGGATATGTTAGAGTATTTCATCCTTCCCAAAATGGCAGGGTTCTCCGAATCGGCATGGTCGCCCGAAAGAGTATGGGAAACAACACCCAATCCGGTGTTACGAGCCCAACAGGTGGAGGAAGGGTGGAACATTTTTGCCAACACCCTCGCACAACGCGAGCTTCCACGGTTATCGCGCCTGCACGGCGGATTTAATTACAGGGTGCCTCATCCAGGCGCAGTGGTAAGGGATGGCATGCTTCATGCCAATATCGAATATCCGGGGTTGACTATCCGATTCACAACCGATGGAAATGAACCATCAGGTGACTCAGAAGTTTATGAAATGCCTGTGGAGGTTGTCGGAGAGACAATCAAATTACGGGCTTTTGACCGGTCGGGTAGGGGCAGCCGTGTTGTAACTGTTGCGAAATAATAATTAATGTAGGTAACTACAGCCGAGCGTACCTACATTGATCATTCGCTGTATGGTAGTTGGTACTCACGGCTGTGGGTACCAACTACTATACTAAAACCCTCAATTGAACTTCACCCATTTTTTATTTGAACCTGACGATTCAATCACTTTTTCGATAAACCGCATACCACCCACACCTTCTGCAATGGATGGGTAATCAATAAACGGAGGTTTGTTGAAGTCTTTGTCTCTATGATGAAAGA
>DATIKH010000066.1:0-3300 GCA_035477775.1 Bacteroidales bacterium
TATTGAAACCCTTGGACAATGGCAGCCACAATGGGGCACCAACAGAGATGTAGGTACTTCCAGCAGTGGCCCTCTTTACCGTAACCCACCTCCTCCATCATTTCCAGGGCAAACTAATGACCCTCATGGAATTCCTTCGCCTGCAGTGGCCGGAACTTATACTATTGAGGTAAACCTGAGCACTATGACGTACCGGGTTTTCACCCCATAAATTACGTTATTCAAAAATTCAAAGAGCTGCATCCTCTCGGGTGCGGCTCTTTGGCATAAATATTGTGCAAAGTTATGGTCAAATATTTCAACCACAGTCTTTTACAAATGAGCCCAAACAAGACTATTCCATGGTTGTTTTTACCATTAGCCCTGTTGTTTCTGCAGGGATGTATGAGTACATACCGCGTGGTATCTGACCCATTCAAAATTAAAGATTTTCCTACACCTTTACATAATCGCAGGGTTGAAGTCATTGATCCTGAAGATTTGACTCCCGATAAACCTTACTTTCATACTCATGCATTTGAAGTTCATCATTTCCCGGGCGCACCAAGAAGTTTTCAGATAAGCAACTTATTGGAAATGGCCGAAGGCAGTGGAGTGGATGCACTTGTTGTAACATCGCATCACAACGAATGGGTGTCGCAGCCATTTGGGAGGGTTGCCTATCTGAACGTAATGAGGGCTAAGGGAATCAAGTTCAAGGAAAATGTTGACTACCTGCACCTTTTCCCTTATGTAGCCCAACTTTATGTTTTTAATGAACAAACCGGAAAATTCGATCTGATTGCCAATCTAACGCCAGATTTCAACGGTCACATAGTGCAGGTGGAAGACCTTGCCGATGGAAAAGGAAATCACTATTACAATAACTATATCAGTTTGTATTCGCTCGACTTCTTGTTGGGTGATCAATCAGAATCCTGGCGATTCAGGAGGTCGTTTGGAGGCCAGGTAACCCGCAGGAATTTCTACGACCGTGGCAGGCGAACCATCAGTTTAAAAATTCATTACGAACACCCGCGAAAGATCACTTCGATACAGGCAAACTTTCTAACCAGAGACAATAGATGGCAGCCAAAAGAATTTCGATTGGTTTATGGCGCCAATAGACTCATTGAAGAAAAAACTGTTTTGATCAATGGTGTTCCTGCTCTGGTTGAAAGGTTCATTTACGACGAATTGAACCGGCTGCATACCAGTACCTATTACAGGATTGAAAACGGAAGAGAAATACCGTTTTTGCAAACCCATCATTATTATTACGAGAATAGGGATGTATTTGAGCGTTTTTAGTCCCTCCTTATGTGCATCATAGCCACAAATAGAATACCTGAAAAAGGAGTTACATAAAAGTTTAACCGCAACGGGCGCAAAGCATTTCGCAAAGTTCGCTAATTTTTTTCCATAGTGCTCTTTGCGATTTTTCCTTGTGTTCCTTGCTGTAAAAGTTACTCATTATTGGTCATTATGCCCAAAATAGAATTAAAAAGTAGATAAATAATAGCCAGACGTTTTTCAAAACAAATTCGTCGTATCAACCCATTTATACACTTTATCGCCACGTCGTACCAGGTCGGGAACAAGGAGGGAGCAAAATTCGCCTTTTGTTGAGCAGGCAACCGGTTGAAGACCAACACGGATTTCGGAAGGGCTGAACTCCAACACTCCTGTCGTAGGGCCGGTAATGAGCAACGGGTCGTTGGGGCGTAGCTCGTTGGTTTCCATTTTAATCTCAGCTACTTTGAGTTTCGAAAAATAATTGGTTATCATGCCTAAGTAAATTTTACGGCGTGTAGCCTGCGAACCATACCTCTCGGCCCATTCGCCCATGGTTCGGCCAAGATAGTATCCTTCCCAAAATCCACGGTTGTAAACTGACCGTAACTGACTCATCCAACCGTCAACTTTATCCTGGCAAAACGTATTGTTTTGAACTGCATCAGCGGCCTCCCTATAGCATTTTGTAACTGTATGCACATATTCAGGACTGCGGCCCCTGCCTTCAATTTTTAAAACAGAAATTCCGGCCATGGCAATTTTGTCAATAAAACCGATTGTACATAAATCTTTTGGCGACATGATGTACTGGTTGTCGATTTCGTACTGATGTCCATCCTCCTTATCGGTTACCAGATAGGTTCTTCGGCAAGGCTGCAAGCAGGCGCCACGGTTTGCCGAAGAGTTCATGTTATCAAGACTCAGGTAGCATTTGCCGCTGATGGCCATACACAAGGCCCCGTGAACAAAGACTTCGATTTGTACCAGCCGCCCGGAAGGACCTTTAATTTGATACAGCTCAATCCCTTTTACGATCTCATGTACCTTCTGCAAAGACAGCTCGCGGGCGGTAACCATCACATCGGCAAATTGGGCAAAGAAACGGACTGCTTCAAGGTTAGTTACATTGGTTTGCGTTGAGAGGTGTACCTCCATTCCGATAGCTCGTGCGTAGCTTATAACGCTCATATCGGAAGCAATAATGGCGCTAATTCCGGCATCGCGCGCTGCTTCAGTTGTCTGGCGCATTTCATCCATTTCGCTATCGAAAATAACGGTATTCAGCGTGAGGTAGCTCTTTACGCCTGCCTCGCGGCAAATGGAAGAAATTTCCTTAAGGTTGTCGAGGGTAAAATTTTGCGAAGAGCGCGAGCGCATGTTCAACTTCCCTACCCCGAAATACACAGAATCAGCTCCGCCCTGTATTGCCGCCCTAAGCGATTCGTATGAGCCGGCAGGAGCCATTATTTCAATCTTACGAACTTTAAAATCCACAGAACCTAAAGTCATTCCTGATTATTTTGCCCAAAAAATGGCATTGTAAATTTAGTAAGTTATTGCCGAGGTTATGCAGTCAAGTAAACCCTGACCTTAAGGTCGGGGTTTGGACCGGCATCAGGATTTCATTTGCTCAAATCCCTGACCATAAACGCCCATTACGCTTCCCATGGTAATAAAAGCCTTGGGGTCAACTTCTTTAATAACCCGGAAAACGGCTCCGGATTCATAGCGTTTCACGATAACCAGCAGAACGGCCGAATCTTCTTTGGTAAACCAGCCTTTGCCCTGCAGCAGGGTAACCCCCCGCCCTATTTCATTCACAATGCGGTCGGCAATCAACTCGTGGTGCTTCGAAAAGATAAATAATTGCACACTTCGCTTATGCCCCATCAGCAGCATATCGATGCTGTATGAAGCCACAGCCATCGTAACATACCCGTAAACCACCACCTCAATTGACTGGAAAAGGACGTAGGAAGAGGTTATTATTACCACATCCATAAGCAAAATCAGCCTGCCGTGGCT
>DATIKH010000067.1:0-2880 GCA_035477775.1 Bacteroidales bacterium
TCGGGAATCACATCGTTCCAGCAAAGTTTACACAGACCCATCAATCCAAACCAGGTGCGGAACATCGGGAAATAGTGCAGCGCTTCAGCTTTGTCGTCGAAGGTGGGTATCTGGTTATTGACCATGTCCATAAAAATGAGCCAGGCTTCGTCGTGTTGCGGCCCTTTGTTGGTCATGGCATAACCGCCCTGCTGGGCAAGCGATTCTTTCGAAACATACTGACTGTATTCCAGCCCCTTGTTTTCCATGGCAATGTCGGTAATAAACTGTGCATCGCCCCAGCCTTTGGCAATAAACATCTCCTTCATTTTGCGAACACCAAGACCGGCAATGGCGCCGAAGCCTTCGCCGCGTGCAAGCTCGTGTAGCAGTTCAAGGGAATCGTCCTGGCTTCCGAAGTTCAAATCCAGCCCTCCGGTGCGCTCCTTGTTCAAAATGCCATTTTGGTAACACTCCATGATAAAGGCCACGATGGTGCCCCAGGTGATGGTGCATATACCGTAGGTGTCGCAGTAGAAGTTGGCCTCGATGATGTATTCGGGGTCGAAAATTCCGAGGTTCGATCCCAGTCCGGCGGCGTTTTCGTATTCAGGCCCATCGACAAGCACCGGCTGGCCTTTGTAAGGCCCTGTTTTCAGCACATAATCGTCAACACCCTTTGAGCACGACATGCTGCATCCGATCCAGCACCCGTCGGGTATGTTTTGCGTGAAATATTTGTCGCGAAAAATGTTGCTGTGGATTTTATGCCCGTCGGGATGGCTTCCATATTTAAAGTTGTGCGTCGGGAGCAGGTCGTAGTCGTTCATCACATTGATGATGTTGGCTGTGCCTTTCTTGCGCATCTGGCATTGCTTGTCGTCGAGGTCACGCATTTCGCGGTTAAACCGGCGACCGCGTTCCTGAATGGCTTCCAGGTCTGCCACATTGTTCAGGTTGCCGCTTACGCCTTTGATGCGCGATACAATGGCCTTGATCTTCTTGTCGCGAAGCACTGTGCCAAGGCCTCCACGCCCAGCCTGTTTCAGTCTTACCTTCTTGCGTTTGATGTCGTAAAAACTGAAATTGATCATGCCAATGAGCGAATGCTCGGCAGCAGCTCCGGCCGAAACGATACCAATGTTACGGTAATCCTTCTCGTTTTCCGAAAACATTTCTGTGAGTTCCTCTACCAATAAATGGGAATCGGCCGAAAGACCCGGGTCTTCAAAAATTTCGACGGTGTTGGTTACTGCATCAATTAAGATAATTACGTCTTTTTCGGCTTTACCCTGAAGTTCGAGGGCATCGTAGCCCGAAAATTTCAGGAAGGGGCCGAAAAAACCGCCCACATTCGAATCCATCACCGAATCGGTTTGTGGCGATATGCTTACCAGAAGCGATTTGCCTGATCCTGAGTATTGCGTAATTCCTCCAATTGGCCCCGAGGAGATGATGAGCTCATTTTCGGGATCGTTCCAGCGGGTGTCGGGTGTAGTGGCGTCCCAAAGCAATTTTAGCCCGTAGCCCTTGCCTCCGGCAAATTTTTCCTTCATCAGCGGTGGGACTTCCTTCTCTTTAACCTCCTTACTTCCTACGTTTATGTAAAGGATCTTGTCCGTATAACCCCTGAACAATTCCTTTTGCTCGTAAGAAATGCGATTTAAAATTTTTCTCGAATTTTTTAATGCTTGTATGTCCATATAGTTGTTATTAAGAAAAATCTGCATAACATTGGGCAAATCTACAAAATTTAAAACTTATCCGTAAGCGGGCAAGAATTAATTCCGATACATTAGCAGGAATAATATTTCACAAGTAAGAACTGCTTTTGACCAATGCGCCAAAAGCAAAAGTTTTCTTTGCCCGGTATTTTTATATTAATTTAGGTGTTTTACGCTTTGCAAGTAATTCGAGCAAGTTAATTTTGCATCGATTTTGTCGGTGTTTTGTATCCGATTTTCGCCTTTTACCATGGTTTTAAAAAAAATAAAGCGCATTCAATTTTTTGTAATAACTGCCGTTGCGGCGGTTGTTTGTAGTTTAATCTGGATAAACTGGAAAACGCCTGAAGTCGAGGATTCCTATTTTTTCGAATCATTTCAAAGGCGATACGGCATTTATGCACTTCCAATTCCCGAGGAGATGGAATTTGCCGGTGAGGAAGTGCCTTTGCAATATTGGGATGTGCGCGAGAGGCTCGACCGCGAATTGCTCGTAAATACATATTGGCAAAGCAATACCCTCCTGTATTTCAAAAGGGCGCACAGATGGTTTCCTGTTATCGGACCTATTTTGAAAGCCCAAGGAATACCGGAGGACTTTAAATATCTTGCGCTTATTGAGAGTGGCTTTCTGAATGTGGTTTCGCCTGCCGGTGCCGCTGGTTTCTGGCAGATTCTGGAATCAACGGGCCGCGAACTGGGTCTGGAGATTAATGAGCATGTGGATGAGCGGTATCATCCGGTAAAGGCTACAGAAGCGGCCAGTAGGTTCCTGCTCAATGCCAGGGAGCGCTTCGGGAGTTGGACAAATGCTGCAGCCGCATACAACATCGGTCAGGCGCGTCTTAGCCGAATATTGGAAAACCAGATGCAAACCTGCTATTACCAACTGCACCTGAATGAGGAAACATCGCGGTATGTATTTCGTATCCTGGCTATTAAAACAATTTTTGCCGAACCAAGGGAGTTTGGATTTCATTTTCGCGAGAAAGACCTATACGCTCCCCTGCAGGTGAGGACTGTGGCGGTTGATACCGCAGTAACAAACCTTGCAGGGTTTGCCCGTCATTTTGGCACCAATTACAAAACCCTGCGGCTGTTGAATCCCTGGTTGCGAAGCAACGAGCTTCCTCGCAATCCGAACAAAACTTACCAAATCAATCTTCCTTTGTAGTCG
>DATIKH010000068.1:0-21296 GCA_035477775.1 Bacteroidales bacterium
ATTTATAACAATTCGGATTGCGTTGCTGGTGTTGGATTTCGTTCCGGCGATTCATGTATCTTTGTCATGAAAAAATGCCAAAATAAGTATGCGCTTTTTGTACAATGTATTTATTTGGGTTTACAAAGCTGGCATTTTGATAGCTGCTTTGTTCAACTCCAAGGCCCGCTTCTGGGTTGCAGGCCGCAAGGGGCAGTTTGACCGGATGAAAGCTGCCCGAATTGACGACAGGCCGGTCGTGTGGTTTCATTGTGCCTCCCTCGGTGAGTTTGAGCAGGGGAGACCGGTCCTGGAAGCATTTCGGAAGGAATTTCCGAATTATGGCGTTTTGCTGACTTTTTTTTCGCCATCGGGCTACAATATCCGCAAAAACTACAATGGAGCCGATTATGTTTTTTATCTTCCTCTCGATACGCCTGCAGGTGTAAGGCAGTTTCTGAACATCTGGAATCCCTCGCTGGCCATTTTTGTCAAGTATGAATTTTGGTTCAACTATTTAAGAGCTTTGAAAAAAAGAGGTGTTCCGACTTTTGTAATTTCGGCCATTTTCAGGCCGGACCAATACTTTTTCAAAGGTTTTGGCAAGTGGTTCCGGAGGCAATTAGGCATGGTTTCCTGTTATTTTGTTCAGAACCATCTCTCACAGGAGCTATTACAAAGGGCTGGTATTTCCCGCGCGGTTGTTAGCGGTGACACCCGCTTCGACAGGGTGGCTGCCATAGCGGCACAGGCTCAATCTCTTGACCGGTTTTCGGCTTTTGCTCAGAACCAACGGGTACTTGTGGCCGGAAGCACCTGGCCGCCCGACGAGGAATTGCTGCTGCCTCTTATCCACGACAAATCGCTGCCACTGAAGTTCATCATCGTTCCACATGAGATAAGTAAAGCACATATTCAAGGGCTGAAGAGCAAAATTACGGTTAAGACCCAAATCTATTCAGAACTTAGTGGTTCATTCGATGCCGACAGCAAAGTGCTGATTATAGATCAGGTCGGGCTTCTTTCGGGTTTGTACAAACTTGGTTGCATGGCATACATTGGTGGCGGTTTTGGCCGTGGTATTCACAACATACTCGAAGCAGCAGCCTTTGGGCTTCCCGTTTTCTTTGGCCCGAACTATGGGCAGTTTGCCGAGGCTAACGAGCTGGTGCAGTTGGGTGGTGCATTTTCAGTTTCAAATGCAGCAGAGCTGAAACCAAAAATCGAAATCCTAACTAGAAATCAGGGCATGCTTCAGGAAACTGCGCTTATTTGCTCAGATTATGTAAGGGCAAAAACAGGGGCAACCGAAACCATTATGAGGGAGTTGAAAACTTACGTCAGGAGGGATAAATAGCCTGTGCCTTAATGTTTTCCCCGAAATTGATTATTTTTGACAAGCAATCGGCCTTTTCACAACATAAAGCCTTTTACCTATGAATTTTTTTCTCAAAGTTCTGGTTACATCTCTTGCGGTGGTTGTGGCAACCTACGTTCTGCCAGGTGTTGACCTGCAAAATTTCCTTTCTGCGCTGTTGGTAGCCTTAGTGCTTGGGCTGCTCAATATGCTCCTGAAACCTTTACTTGTTTTACTTACCATACCGGTTACCATTTTTACTTTCGGGTTATTCCTGTTGGTAATTAATGCCTTTATAGTGCAAATTGCAGATTTTCTAATTCGGGGCTTCGAGGTGCAGAACTTCTGGTGGGCGCTGTTGTTCAGTATTTTATTGTCATTGGTTACCTATTTGCTCGAACTTCCGGTAAAGAAATCCCGCCAGCAGCGGTATTAGAATTCCCGAAAAATTATAGTTCCTGCTTTCATGGCATGCAAATTGATTTGTATTGATCAAAGAGATTAATATAAATATGGAGGAACAAGCTATGAAAAAAGTAATTTTTACGCTGCTGCTCTTTGGTGCCGGTTTGTCCTTCGGTTTTGCCCGGCCACACTTTTCTGAGCTCTCACTTTCATTGATCGACGGATCGGTTTTCGACATGGAGGTAAACGATCGTCCGTTTCACGGTCGCCAGCAAACCTACACCATTTCAGGGCTTGAGCCCGGAAGGCATTTCATCAGGGTAATCCGCTACGAGCAGATGTTCAACGGGAGATTCGTGGTGTTTGGCCGACCGAGTGTTGTGTTTGCCGGATTCGTTACCATCCCTGCCCGCACCAGCCTTACAGCACATATCGACTTCAACGGGCGGTTTGTAGTAACTCAGCGCATGGCAATCAGAAACCCCAGGGGAAGGGGTTGGGATAAGGACCACAGGTTTCGCGATGACTTTGATCCAATTGCCCGAATGGCCATGCACCCACGCGAGTTTCAGCGTCTCATCACCGTGCTTTCGGGAATAGCCTTCGAAAGCCGCAGACTCGATGTTGCCATGCAAGCCCTTTCAACCAATCTGGTAACCTCATTTCAGGTCAGGGAGCTTCTAAGTATGTTCAACCATGAGTCGAACAGGCTCGATCTTGCCAAGTCAGCTTACAACAATACCGTTGATCCGGAGAATTTCTTCATCGTAAACGAGGCGTTCCATTTCAGCTCAAGCATCCGCGAACTCAACCGTTTTATCGCCCACTGATAAACATTGTTTTTGAGAAGTGCGCCGTATTGCATATATTTACAGTGGATTGAGATAACCAAACAACTTATCATTTAGATAAAAAGTTACGGTTTACAGCGAATCCAAAGAAATTTTCAAAGTTCTTAGAATGAAATCACAATTATAAGAGGTTGCCTTTATTTCGAACATGGCCAATTCATAAATTTTTAAAACCTACAAAACTATGAGACTACTGAGGGTGTTCTTGGTTTTCGCATTGCTCACAAGTGCATTCAATGCACAGGGTCAGGTGGTTACAATACGGTCTGAAATAAAAAACGCCACCATCTTTCAGAGCGGTGCACAAGTTAGCCGGCAGGCAAGAGTTAACATCAGGCCAGGGATGAATGAGTTGGTTTTCACCGCTTTGCCTTCGCAGGTTAACCCTTTGTCGGTTCAGTTGACAGCCACTGGTCCCATAACCATATTGTCGGTGAATTACAGGCACAACCTGCTCGAGCTTCCTGATGTGAGTGAGGAAGTCAGGCTTTTAGAAGACAGCGCCGCCTTTTTTACCAACCGTATAGACAGAAACCGGGCCTCGATTCAGGTTTTGGAGAATGAAGAGGCGCTTTTGGCAGCTAATCGGCAGGTCGGAGGTCCAACCCAGGGTGTTGATGTGGTGCAACTGCGCACTGTTGCTGATTTTGTAAGGCAGCGATTGACCGAAATCAAATCACGGAGCATTGAACTACGACAGCAGATTCAAAAGGATGAAGTTCGGCGAAACCGGATTATGGATCATTTAACAAGTCTTCGCGGGCGATCGGGCAACATCATGGGAGAGGTAGTAGTGAAGGTTTCGTCGCAGACCCCGGTAGCTTCGACAATGAACCTCACCTATTTTTCGACCGATGCCCGATGGACTCCCAATTACGACATCAGGGTTTCTTCTGAGGATAATAATTTGGACCTTATTCTCAGGGCAAGTGTATTTCAACTTTCGGGGGAGGATTGGAATAATATCAATCTTACCTTTTCCACGGGCAATCCGGCCCTCCCGGGCCAAAAGCCCGAACTAAGCATGTGGTTCCTTCGCCCGGTTCGGCCTGTTGATGAACATGTTATTGTAGCATCTGGAGTAACCAGGAAAGCTGAGGGTACGAGGATTACAATCAGAGGAGGCCCACCTACTTTGCAGGAAATGGCTCAGACGATGGCTGACGAAGTTGTGGCACAGGAAGGGCTTACCACCCGCAACTTTGTGGTAAATATCCCTTATTCCATCCCTTCGGGCCAGGACCCCGCAGTGATAGAATTGGAAAGGACCAGCATTTCCGCCGAATTTGAGTACCATGTAGCGCCCAAGCTCGATCCGGCAGCATTTTTGGTTGCCCGTGTAGCCAACTGGCAGCAGTTTGTGGTAATTCAAGCCGAAGCCAATCTTTTTCTCGATGGCACTTTTCTGGGCAATACAACAGTTAATCCGCGTCAGGCGCCGGATACTCTTGAACTATCTCTTGGCCGCGACCCCGATATACTGGTTTGGCGCGAGCGAAACCGTGAGCTTACACGCCGCAACATCATTGGTAACCGGATAGCCGAAACACAAGGGTGGGAGATCAGGGTAAGAAACAACAAAATCCGGCCGGTGAATCTGCTGATCAGCGACCAGGTGCCAATAACCACTTCGACCGAGATCGATGTAACCCCGGACCAACTGTCGTTGGGTGTACTAAACCAGGATACCGGAATCGTTACATGGAGGATGAAACTGCAACCGGCCGAATCGCGGACACTTGATTTCCGATTCACGGTGCGATATCCGCGGGGAATAGTGCTCAACTTGTAATTCAAGCCCTAATCAAAGAGCGTGTTCTCATAAACAAATTGAGGATTGCCGGATTTGTAGAATTGTAAAATGATCAAATTCTCACATCTGCTAATCCTCAAATCCTCAAACCTAAACCATTAATCGGGCTATGGTTCTCAGGTCTTCTTCCGAGAGTTTGTGGAATACGCCGTTGACTTTATTATTGATCATTAAACCGGCTAACTTTTCGGCATCGGCTTTTCCTAAATTACTGCCTGCTTCCGAAAGCCTAACCGGGCTGCCGAGCAGTTTAAAAAAATGCTCAAGCCTGTAAATAGTATCAATGGCATTATCGCAGTTAAACAGGGCGGTTCCCAATGCGGTAATCTTTTCGGGTATTCTTTCTTTCTGCAACTTCAGCCATGCAGGGTATGCTATCGAAAGTGATGCCCCATGGGCTATATCCCAAAGGACGCTTAGATTATGCCCGATATCATGCACTCCCCAGTCGCCCGACTTCCGGCCGGGAAGGGTCATGCCGTTGAGGGCGCAGGTAGCGGCATACATAATACGGGCACGAAGGTCGTAATCATTCAGGTTGTTCATTAGTTCGGGTCCGTATTTCATGGCTTCCTGAATGATGGCAACAATAAACCGGTCGGAAAGACTTGCATCCCCTTCGCCAAACCACACTTCGAGGGAATGGGCAATGAGGTCAACAATTCCGAAGGCGGTATAACTTGCCGAAACACTTTGTGTAAAAGTCGGGTCTAGGAAGCTGTGTTTTGGGTACATGAGCTTATGGCCAAATCCAATCTTTTGCTGCAGTCCATCATGCTGAACCACGGCTACCGGGTTCATTTCGGTTCCCGTTGCAGCCAGGGTTAACACCCCAATCAACGGTATGGCGCTATCAGGCTTTTTAGCTCCGGTAACAAAATCCCAGCCCGAATGATCAACGGGAATGGTAATCGAAATTACTTTCGCGCTGTCAATTACACTGCCGCCACCAATGGCTACTATCATGTCGCAGTTCGATTTCCGGGCAAGGAGGGCCGCCTGGTCAACATCTTCAATTATTGGGTTGGATTTTATTCCTGAGTACTCCACTATGTCTATCCCTGATTTTTTCAGGCTTTCAATAGCGGCATCGTACGAACCGTTCGATTTAACCGACCCCTTTCCGTAAACTACGAGGGCTTTTTTCCCAAACTCTGAGGCTGACTTTCCAAGTTTTTTTACAACGCCCTTGCCAAAATGAAGAGCTACCGGATTATGCAGTATGAAATTTTCCATCTCAAAAAAAATAGGTTAATCTCCAAATTTAGTGATTTTAACTGCATGCCTCAACTCTGTATTTATTTTCTGAGAGCTGTAAATTCGTAAATCCGATTGCTGTTTTTTATAATTTTATGCTTTCGATGCTGAAAAAATTTTTCATGCGGCAATTGCACTATCGCTTGATTTTTTTAATTCAAAACATTTAATATTCAATTCTAAGTTTATGACTACACCAAAAATTAAAGGCACAATTGGAATCCTGACAGGCGGCGGAGATGTACCGGGTTTAAATCCTGCAATCAGGGCAGTTACTATTCGTGCTTTGCGCGAAGGATACCGGGTAGTCGGTATTCGCAGGGGATGGGCCGGGATATTGGAAGTTATCCGCGACAAGAAGGCCGACAACAGGGAAAACTTTATGGAATTAACCGAAGATATCGTTAACAGGGCGGGAAGAACGGGAGGTACCTTTCTTCACAGCTCACGAACAAGGCCAAGCCATGTGCCGTTAAAGAATGTTCCTGAAATTTATAAGGACATTTACAAAAATGAAATTAACGACCTTACGCCTGAAGTGCTAAAAAATCTTGATTTCATTGGCATCGACTACCTCATTCCAATCGGAGGGGACGACACCCTGAGTTATGGCGTAACCCTTTACAAAGCGGGGGTGAAAGTAGTGGCCATTCCAAAAACCATGGACAACGACGTGCCGGGCACCGACTACTGTATCGGGTTCAGCACTTGTGTTACCAGGACTATTCACATGACCAATTTGTTAAGAACTTCAGCCGGTTCGCATGAGCGGATTCTGGTAGTAGAAGTTTTTGGGCGATATGCCGGATTTACCGCCCTGTTGCCCACAATGGCAGGAGCTGCAAACAGGTGTGTAATACCTGAGTACAAATTTCAAATAGAACATCTTACCGAACTATTGGTTCAGGACCGGTTGAAGCATCCAAGCCGCTATTCGGTAGTGCTGGTTTCTGAAGGTGCTACATTTGAGGGTATTGATATGATGTTTAGTGACCATGAGCGCGATATGTATGGCCATGCTAAACTTGGGGGAATAGGCAATGCCGTTTCGGCAAAAATAAAGGAAGTGAGTCCTCTGGTGAGCAAAGGTTCACGGATTGATACCATCAATCAGCACCTGGGCTATCTGGTTCGCTCGGGCGACCCCGATGCCATCGACAGCATTGTGCCAATGGCTTACGGTAACCTCGCCCTCGACCTTATCCTCAAAGGAATTCACGGAAGAATGGTGATCCTGAAAAATGGCCGCTACGACAACATCCCGGTTGACATTATTTCAACTACCAAAAAACTTGTGGATGTGTCCAAGCACTACAACACTGACCGTCTGCGACCGGTTTACGAATCGTTTGTTGATAAACCGTTGTTTTTAATCTGACAACTCTTTGCACACAAATGGGGCGTTTCCGAAAAAGGGGCGCCCCTTTTTTTGTTTAAAATAAGCGCCTCACCTGGGCTGCATGCTTGCCGACCCAAGTGGTGCCTTTGCTTTGGAAGGCTGGAAAAAGCAGGTTGGAACAACATTGAATGTGCAATTCGATAAAATATGTCGCCCAAAAAGGGGAGCCCGACCTAATTACCTTAGTAGCAATTAGGCAGCCACCACTAAACAAACCTTATTACCTTATTTACTCAATAAAACGAAAAAAGCCCTGCACTATATCGTGCAAGGCCTGTCTTTGCGGAGAGAGAGGGATTCGAACCCCCGGAGCCTCGCAGCTCAACGGTTTTCAAGACCGCCGCAATCGACCACTCTGCCATCTCTCCGGCGCAAAAGTAGTATTTTTCTCTGTTTCCGAAACCAATTTTTACAATTTGATAGTTTTTATTGCGCTAAATTTACCCCGCAGTTAGTGCCTAAGTAATAATATATTTTGTAGCAGTGGATAGAAGCCAGGTGGCAGTGGTAATTTTGAATTGGAACGGAAGGCGATTTCTCGAAAAATACCTTCCTTCGGTTATAAACTGCTTGCCGCAATGTGCCAAAGTTGTTATTGCCGACAATGCTTCAAGCGACGATTCGCTGGATTTTCTCGCCAGGAATTACCCTGAACTGCCGGTGTTAGCTTTAAGTAAAAACTTTGGGTATGCAGGAGGGTACAATGAAGCACTTCGGCAGGTTGAAGCTGAGTATTACGTTCTTTTAAACTCCGATGTGGAGGTTACCCCGGGTTGGATTGAACCCGTGGTGGAGTATTTGGAGAAAAATGCCCATGTTGCTGCCGCTCAGCCTAAAATCCTTTCAGATGAAGAAAGGCACAAGTTTGAGTATGCCGGCGCTGCAGGAGGGTTTGTCGATGTATTTGGATATCCGTTTTGCAGGGGACGCGTTTTTGATTTTCTTGAAACGGATTTGGGCCAACACGACGATACTACCAAGGTGCATTGGGCCACCGGCGCCTGCCTTTTTATAAGGGCTAAAGCATTTCGGGAGGCAGGTGGCTTCGATGAGCGCTTTTTTGCCCACATGGAAGAAATAGACCTGTGCTGGCGGCTGCAGCGTTTGGGCTATGAAGTCGTGGCAGTTCCCAGTTCGAAAGTCTTTCACCTGGGAGGCGGAACCCTTCCCAGGTCGAACCCCAAAAAAACCTATTTGAACTTCAGAAACAGCCTTTGGCTCCTGGCAAAGAACTTACCTTCAAGTTACTTCTACCCACTATTGCCAATTCGCATACTCCTCGATTTTTTGGCTGGCTTCAGATTTTTGCTGCTGGGCCAAAAGGCCGATGCCATGGCAGTGGCCAAAGCGCACCTTGCCCTGTTTAAGAATTTAAGAAAAATGAGGCAGTCAGCACCAAAAGGTAACGACAAGCTACCCGGAGGTATTTACATAGGAAGTGTGGTGTTTGATTTTTACGTTCGCAAAAAAAAGCGCTTCACCGAATTAAAATGGAAGCGGTTTGGCCAACGTATGTTCCAAGGCTGATTAAGCAGGCTTCAGAAAACTCTGAACGGCCAGGCGGTAGCTGTCGAGTCCAAAACCTCCTACTGTACCTGCGCAATATGGCCCGATAATGGATTTGTGCCTGAATTCTTCCCGCGAAAAAATGTTTGAGATATGTACTTCAATAACCGGCGCCCTCACTGCCAGGATGGCATCGGCAATGGCCACGCTTGTGTGGGTATATCCGCCGGCATTCAGAATAATACCATCATAAGTGAACCCTGATTCCTGTATTTTAGTTACCAAATCCCCTTCGAGGTTGCTCTGAAAGTGGTCTATGGTTATGGAGGGAAACCAGCTTTTGAGTTTGAGTAAGTAATCGGCAAAAAACTCATTGCCGTAAAGGGAGGGCTCCCGGGTGCCTAATAGATTCAAATTAGGCCCGTTGATTATCATTAGCTTCATGTTTGTATAGGTTAAATACGCATTCTGATGTTCCAATGGGCTATACAATTGCAATAGCCTGAAAAATTCGCAAAAAAAAGTTTTACAACGACTTGCCGGCAGTGGATTTTAGTATTTAAAATTCTTTTGGGTACTTTTCGATCAAGGCCTTAGCCTTAAAATTTGTTCTACGCAAAGAACGGAAAAAAAACAAACGCAATGGCCGCGAAAAAAACTTCCCTGAATCTGAAAGTCGGGGTTTGAAAAATATTGTATCTTCGCAAAGCTTTTCAAAATAGGGGTGCCCAAAAACAAGGGCTGAGATCATACCCATTGAACCTGCTCCGGGTAATGCCGGCGAAGGGAAGGGAGATAAACAAAGGCCAGGCTTTCGCCTCTATTACCTGGCTAATGTTTAACAACAAATTTCAAAATTCATGTTTAAAAAAGTTTTGTTAATCGCTGTGTGCATGGCGTTTACATTGGTTCTAACTGCCCAGCACAGGATCGAAGGCAGGGTACTCGACAGTAACGATCAGAACCCCCTGCCCGGGGCCAACGTAGTGGTAAAGGGAACCTTTAAGGGAGTTTTTGCCAATTATTCGGGCAAATTCTCCCTTTCGGGCTTGCAGCCAGGCAGGCATGTTCTGCAAATCAGCTTCCTGGGTTACGAAAGCCGGGAAGTAAGTGTTGAGGTTCCGGCTGATGAGCCGATTCATGTAATTCTTGAGCGGTCGGCCACGCTTGCCAACGAAGTTGTGGTAGTCGGGCTCAGGGCCGATGGGCGAACTCCTGCTACATTTACCAATGTGTCGAAAGAGCAGATTTCGGCAAAAAATCTTGGTCAGGACTTGCCATTCCTGCTCAACCTCACGCCCTCGTTGGTGGTAACTTCCGATGCAGGAGCCGGGGTAGGCTACACCTGGATGAACATTCGCGGAAGCGACCACACGCGGATTAATATTACCCTAAACGGTATTCCGATGAACGATGCCGAGTCGCACGGAGTATGGTGGGTAAACACGCCCGATCTGGCCTCCTCTGTAGAGAATATACAGGTACAGCGGGGGGTGGGGCTAAGTACCCACGGCGCAGGCGCTTTCGGTGCTACCATTAGCATGACGACCTTAGGGCTGCAGGAAAACGCCCATGCTGCACTCGAAAACTCCTTTGGTTCGTTCAACACACTCAAAAACACAGCAGTTTTTGGTACAGGATTGATCAACCAGCGCTGGTCGTTCGACGGCAGACTCTCCCGGATCGTTTCCGACGGCTTTATCGACAGGGCTACTTCCGACTTGAAATCCTACTACTTCTCGGGTGGATATTATGGCGAGAACACCATTATCAGGGCTGTAACTTTCTCGGGTACGGAAACCACCTACCAGGCATGGAATGGTGTTCCGGGACACATGCTCCAAACAAACCGTACCTACAACCCTTCCGGGCGTTTTACCGACAATGCAGGCAACATTCAGTACTACGAAAATGAAACAGACAACTATCAGCAAGACCATTTTCAACTGCACCTATCACACGCTTTCAATACGGATTTTACAGCCAATGTTTCGCTCTTTTACACACTGGGCAGGGGGTATTTCGAACAATACCGCGAAAGCGAGCGTTTCAGTCGCTACAACCTTCCCAATGTTGTAATCGGAAATGATACCATTACCCGCACCGACCTTATCCGGCAACGGTGGCTCGACAATCATTTTGCAGGACTGGTATATTCATTAAACCATAAACCAACTCAAGCCCTGGCGCTTACTTTGGGAGGTGGCTTCAATACCTATTGGGGCAGGCATTTTGGCCAAATAATCTGGGCCGAACATGCTCAGAACATACCCAAAGGCTGGTATTACTACGACAACGATGCCATTAAACGCGACTTCAACAGTTTCGTAAAGGCCAATTACGAAATCACCGCAGGCTTAAACCTGTTTGCCGACATGCAATACCGGTTTATTGATTACACGTTTGAGGGACCTGCATGGGTGTTGGGCGAGATCAGCCGGATTGACCAACAAGCCGTTTTTCATTTTTTTAATCCCAAGGTTGGGCTAAACTGGGTTGTCAATCCCCAAAGCACCTTGTATGCCTTTGCCGGTATTGGGAACCGCGAGCCTGTAAGGCGCGATTTTACCGAATCATCGCCCGAAAGCCGCCCCAAACACGAGACCCTGCGCAATATCGAATTGGGCTATCGGTTCCAGGGCAGGCGCACCATGTTTTCGGTAAACGCATATCTGATGGATTACAAAAATCAATTGGTTCTGACAGGCGAAATAAACGATGTGGGTGGTTTTTCGCGGGTCAATATTGCCGACAGTTACCGGGCAGGTATTGAACTCCAGGGCGGACTAATTTTCTCCGAACGCTTGAAATGGCAGGGAAATGCGACTTTCAGCCGTAATAAAATACCCTATTTTGTTGAGCACTCCGACGTGTTCGACAATACCTGGGAATGGATCGGAACCGAAGAAAGGTTATACCGCAATACCGACATAGCCTTCTCGCCTTCAATAATCGCCGCAAGTTTGCTTACTTTCGAGCCGGTTAATAACCTTTTGATATCGCTGAACAGTAAATACGTGGGTCGGCAATTTATTGACAATACACAAAACACCGACCGTATGCTCGATGCCTTTTTCGTGAATGATTTAAGATTCAACTTTGTGTTCAGGCCGGGATTCTTCCGCGAGGTAGAACTTATTTTCCAGGTGAACAACCTTTTGAATGAGCAGTACGAAACCAACGCCTGGATTTATAAAGGAGTTGTCGGTGACCAGGGTCTTATTACCATCGAAGACGGGTACTTCCCACAAGCAGGAAGGCATTTTATGGCTGGGCTGAACCTGAGGTTTTAACTAAGGCGTTTGGAATAGATTCCCTAAAAAGGATTCAAATCAAAAGCATTGGTCTTATAGAACAAAACTGCCGGGAATATTTTTAGTTCCCGGCAGTTTTTTATTATGGAAGTTCGCTTTCTCCCAGGGGGGGCTTAAGTACAGTATCGTCAGTTTCCTCATAATCTTCTTCCAGTTGCCGGTGTCGGGCGTATTTCCTCCATTTGTCGAGCACAGTGGTCATATCGGCAGGCAGTTCGGAGTCGAAAAATAACGGTTTTCTTGTTGTTGGGTGAGCGAAGCCAAGGGTTTTGGCATGCAGCGCGTGTCGGGGCAGCAATTGGAAACAGTTGGATACAAACTGTTTGTATTTTGTGAATGTGGTGCCTTTACGAATTTTGTCGCCTTCGTAGGTTTCGTCGTTAAAAAGGGGATGTCCGATGTGCTGGAAGTGCGCCCGTATCTGATGTGTGCGGCCCGTTTCGAGTTTGCACTCCACAAGGGTTACATATCCGAATCGTTCCAGTACCTTGTAATGGGTAATTGCAGGTTTGCCATGAGCGCCGTCTTCGAATACATCCATCACTTTGCGGTTCTTCAAGCTGCGTCCAACATGGCCGGTAATGGTGCCCTGCTCATTGGCCACATCGCCCCACACCAGGGCATTATAGACACGGTCGATTTTGCGATCAAAAAACATTTTTGCCAGGCGGGTCTGGGCAAGCTCGGTCTTTGCAATCAAAAGGAGTCCGGATGTGTTCTTGTCGATACGATGAACCAGTCCGGGCTTGATGTCTTCGTCATTTTGGCGCGGAAGGTTCTGGAAATGATATACCAGAGCGTTTACCAGGGTGCCGGTGTAATTTCCGTAACCCGGATGAACCACCATGCCGGCTTCCTTATTGATGACCACAATGTCGCTGTCTTCAAAAACAATGTTTATCGGAATGTTTTGCGGTATGAGTTCTATTTCGCGCGGAGGATGAGCCAGAACAATGGTAATCACATCGGCAGGCTTCACCCGGTAGTTGGGTTTTACCGGTAGGTTGTTTACCAGAATGTTTCCTGCGCGGGCGGCAACCTGCACTTTGTTGCGACTGGCATTTTCGATTCGGGAAGTCAGGAATTTATCAATACGCAACAGACCCTGGCCACGGTCAACCACAAAGCGAAAATGCTCAAAAAGCTCCTGCTCCTCACCTTCCTCGCGGAGTTCATCTTCGGGAAGGTCTTTTTCCTCTATCATTTTTTTTGCTTTTACCTGGCGATAATAAATCGGGTCGTTTGGCTGGTGTTCTCCATCCGGTTGGTAACCCTGAGTATGAATATGCCATTGCTCAGATGCCCAAGGTCAACAACCGGGCTAAATTCGCGCGACAGAACCTGCCGTCCATGCATATCGAATACTTCCACCCAGAGATTTTCGGGTTGTACCATGGATTCATCCATAATAATGTTGAGCATGCTCTCTTTAAGAGGATTGGGAAATACGCTTGGCTCTTTGGGTGGGATAGTTTCACCAGTTGTAATGGAAGTTTGGGAAGATGCAACCACTGGCCTTATCATGAGGGCACCCGGAAAAATAGAAGGTTGCCAACCGTTACCAACATGAAAAAATATATTTTCGCCAGCCTGGGTATTGGCATCGTAGCCCAGGTTTATAAAACCGTCGGTTCGTTGTTCCCACCCTACAAATATGGTACCTGATACCGGTACAGGGTTGCTCAACTCATAATTGATAAATCCGTTCAGGTCTTCTGAAAAATGCGGTGTAAATGAGGGCGAACGGTGCAGAACCTGCTCAGGTTGCAGTGAGCTCCATACCATGATTTGGATTGGAAACTCATTCTGCCCGTCGATGGTTTGGTTGAAAAAGAATCGAATTGCCCGGAGGGTATCAGCCCTGCTCAAAATAAACCTGAAAGCACCTTTGGCATTACGGCCCACGAGGCCATAACCGCTTTCCGGAGTGCCATCGTCGTAGGCAAAATAGTTGTCGAACACCTGGTTGAAAACAATGGTATCGTTCTGCCGGTTGGGGTCGCCATGAACGCCTTCGCGAATAACATGAATTATTTGAAATTGACGCCTTACGGAAGGTGTAACAGGGAAAGGGTTTGAAACAACGATTGGACTTGTATGCGGCTGAAATACCTGATATCCGCTTTGCGAAAAAGGTGCAATATTCCATGCGCCGCCCGAATAGGTCCGGATGGTGGCACCCTGTTCATCCAATATTAAATAGCGGTAGGTATAGTTGTAAACAATGTTCCCAAGGTTGGTAATTTTATTTTCAAGGTTGGTTCTGAGGTGGTTTTGAGGATTGGATGCGAAATGCGACCAGGGCATGGCCGAGTACCTGCGCAACAACGATGTAGCCGGAGCAGCAAAGGCAATGTCGTGATAAGTGGTGTGGCGTTTGCTTCGCCCCCGATCTAGCAATACATAATCAATATTCCAAATATTGTTATTGCCGGCCATGCTTCGCAGCGATTGGTCGGGTGGGGCGAAACTTCCATAATTTCTAAACCTGAACCTGAAATCATTACGAAAAAAAACCGGATCGGATATAAAAATGGCAACCCGTTTGAAAAACGGAAATTCATTGTTCGAAAACGACTCCAAAGTTTCTCCTGTAGTGCTCCATACCGTTTGCCATTCGTCGGGAACCCACACAGGCTGCCCCTGCTCATTGAGTACATTGCGACCGGGTGTTTTCAAAAACTCTACTACCAGTGAATCCCGCTCCCTTGGATTTCCGCCGCGGCCTTGTGGCTGATAATAGAAGGTGAGAAGCACAGAGTCAGCCGGAATCAAATGCCCGAGCCTGATTGGATGTGAAGTCAGGCGATCGGCTTCGAACTGAAAAGGACTCTCCTGTGCGCTGGCATAAAGCCGTCCATGCTGATTGAGCATATCGAATGTAGCGACACCCACTGTTTTAGGATGAACAGGTAGCCCGGAGTTTATAAATACAAAATTATCTGCCCAAAATCTGGAAGAAGGAAATGGACCTTGATAGGAAAAATCATCGCGAAAGGGGAGGTCAACAGGAAGAGCTACTGTAGTTTTTGTTCGTATTGTTTGCCCGGCATCTGTTTTTAACGGGTTACTCAGCACAGGAGCCAACACCTCCTGACTATTTGCCACTGGCAGCAGCACAAAAGCAACAACTCCTAAGAACAACCATTTGAACATATATCGACGATAACAAATTTGTTTTACAAATCGAAACCTACAGGCTGCTATTTTCAGAAATCATCTATCGATCGGTACCAAATGTCCACTGTGTCGCCTTTCTTAATTCGGCCATTTTCGCCGTAATCGGGCATTTGCCTATGCACCCGTGCATCTGCTCTCGAAACGTTCCCTTCAAAGGTTTCATTGCCCAGAACCAAAAAATTTTCCTCCAGCACTGCCCTTACTTCATCCGGGGTCTTTCCAAATAGCATTGGGATGGAAATGGTATGTCTGCCTGCAAGGTACTGCTCGAAGTCGAACAGGGTGCCAGACCTGTACACCAGGTTCACGCTGGTCCCTACTTGTAGTATCTGACTTTGCAAAGTGGGGTCGGGGGTTTGCTGATATACCCTGGGATTATCATTCTGGTTGTCGATAAAATCTTCTATACCCACACTGAGCGAAACCGCGTGAAGGGCAGAGATGGCCTCCCTTCGCGTCATTCCAATTAACAAAGGAACTTCAACAAAGTCTTCGCCAAGTCCCATCCCTATAACCAGGTCAATGGCACTTCCCTTTTCAATCAGCATTCCTGGTTCTATCTCCACTCCATTAAATTTTTGCTGCAATATGGCATTTTGAGCAATATCAGGCCTGTAGGCCAACCTTCCTACATTCAATCCATAGGCGTTGAGCAATGCAATGGCCTGCCTGAATGAGAGATCAATCAATTCGGGCATGGGAACTTTCTCAGGCAGAATGGCAACTTTGGTTAAATATATGGTACGGTTTCTTTTGACATCGCTGCCTTGTTCGGGGTTTTGCTTTACTATGGAGCCCTTGGGGTTGAAATCATCAAAAATAGAATCATTCACTACGTATCTGAGATTCATATCCCTGAGTATTTCGGCAGCTTCCTCCACGGTAAGTCCGGTGAGGTCGGGAACCTTTATGGTTCGTCCATGCATCGTGTAGAGGCCGAGCAAACTCATGGAAAGCCACAATAGAGCAACACCTGTAGCAATGACCAATAATAAATGTCGCACGAAAAGTTTGCTTTTAAGAAATTCTTTGAGCGTCATTATGGTAATTAGTTAGTTATTTAAATCCGGACGTGTTGGTCTTTTTTAATATTGTTGTAAAGATGCCACGGCAGGCGAGGTCTGATGGCCACTCCGGCAATTGACAGCTTGCAAGGGTTGCTAAATTGGTTTGTAAAATTACTAATTTAATACCTTATTTCAGACCTGCATGCTGTTTTGCTAAGTTTAATGGTATTCAGGCAGTGGAAGCAATCATTCAAAGCCTTTTGCCCGAAAAACTACCTGTCTAATAGAAGATCTTTTAATTTAACTTTTGCTGGGAGCATGTTTTATATTCGCCATTAAGGAAGAACATCAAATTTGCGAGGAACTTCATACCTTAGCTTTAAAAATAATTAATCGATGAAAAGAAACATTGCCTTGGTGGCAGGGGGGGATTCAGGAGAGTATGTAATATCGATGAAAAGTGCCCGAACCATTAAGTCGAACATTGACCCTGAAAAATATTTGGTTTATACAATACTTATCAGTCAAAAAAAGTGGGTTTTCCTTGATGATCATGGCTCAGAGCACCCGGTTGATAAAAATGATTTCAGCATTGCGCCGGAAGGCAAAAAAATCCTGTTCGATTGTGCCTTTATCACCATTCATGGGACTCCCGGCGAAGATGGGAAGCTTCAGGGTTATTTTGATTTATTAGGCATTCCATACACCACATCGGGATTGTTGCCTTCGGCGCTGACTTTCAACAAGTTTTTTTGCAATCGTCAGATTTCCGCGTGGGGTATTCCTACAGCCAGGTCAATAAAAATTAACGACAGGGAACCATTGAACCTGAAGGAAGTTTTACAGAAGGTAACTTTGCCGGTCATTGTTAAACCCAATAAAGGCGGTTCAAGTCTGGGTACAAGCCTGGTGAGGGAGGAAAAGGATCTTGTAAAAGCCGTTGAAATGGCATTGGAGCATGATGACGAAGCGCTGGTCGAGGAATTCATCAAAGGCATTGAACTCACGTGTGGGGTTTTCAGGCAGCAAGGCAAAGCTGTTGCGCTTCCGGTAACCCAGATTATCAGCAAATCTGAGGCGTTGTTTTTCGATTATACCGCCAAATACACAGCCGGAGCATCCGACGAAATTACACCTGCACCAATCCCCGAGGTGCTTACCAAAAGGGTACAAAGCACCTCCCTGATGATTTACCAAAATCTTGAACTCAGGGGCATGGCAAGAATCGATTATATTTATTCGAACGATGTTTTGTTTTTTCTGGAAGTGAATATTACCCCGGGAATGACCGAGGCAAGTATTGTGCCCCAGCAGGCTGTCGTACACGGGATGACCATAAAAGACCTTTTTACCATCGTAATTGAGGAAGCCATTTCAGCAGGGGCAAAATAACCCGGCGGGAAAATCTTCTGAAACAACTCTTTCCACAAAGTTTAATCGGGTGGGCAATGCCTCAGGTGGGTTAACATTTTTTCTAAAGCCCGGGCCCTGTGGCTCAGACTGTTTTTTATAGTTGCCGGTAATTCGCCAAAGGTCTTATTGAATCCTTCGGGAAGAAAAACGGGGTCGTAGCCAAAACCACCTACCCCTTTGGGTTCGGTTGCTATCATTCCGTTTATTGTTCCTTCGAAAAGGTATTCCTTGTTTTGAATAATCAGCGCCAACACTGCACGGAATCTTGCCGTGCGAAGGGTTACACCTTCCATTTCCGCAAGGAGTTTTTGGATATTTTCGTTTGGATTCCTGTCCAAACCGGCAAAATGTGCCGAATTTACCCCCGGCATTCCACCGAGAGCGTCCACTTCGAGGCCACTGTCGTCGGCAAAACAGTTCAGGCCGTACTTTTCAAAAACGAACCTTGCCTTGGCCAGGGCGTTTTCCTCCAATGTATTGTAGGGTTCGGGTATGGGGTCATGGCATCCGATATCTCGAAGCGAGAGCAATCTGAATCCCGCCCCCATAATTTTCGAAACTTCTTCAACCTTGCTTTGGTTGTAGCTCGCAAAAACCAATTCCATTTTTTGGCAGCTTGAAAAAGTAAGACCTGGAAATTTAAGTCGTCTTTGAATTTTGTGATGGGATGGTTTGATTATGCCAATTCAACCAGCACAAAACCTTTGGGCACCATTTGCCCCTGTTTCGCATTGACCTTTTTTACAACGCCGCTGATGGAAGAAAATATGATGTTCTTCATTTTCATGGCTTCAAGTATGCAGAGTCTGGTTGTTGGATCTACTTTGTCACCCTCCGCAACAAAGACCTCCTGAATGGTTCCCGGCATAAAGGAAGTAATTATTTTGGGATTGGCTGGTTGATAAGCCTTGCGGTTCTGCTGTTTTCGCGGAATGGTGGTTTTGTACAAGTCTTCTCCTACCTTGAAATCGACAAGTGGTACCTGGCTGGTATTTTCCTTTTTGTTTTCCATACTGCAATTTTACTGATTTGCTAGAAATGCGTATTGCTGGCGGGAACCATTGTCAAAATGGCGGAATACCATGTTTTCTTTCCGGGCTTTTCTCCGATTTCTGCGAAGAGATATTGATGGCATGGGCCACAAATTTGCGGGTCTCATCGGGCTCAATCACGGCGTCGATGTACCCGTGTGCAGCCGCCACATAAGGATTGGCAAATTTTTGCTTGTATTCTTCTACTTTCTCACTTCGAACCTTGTCGGGATTTTCGGCCGACATGATTTCTGTCCGGAAGATGATGTTTGCTGCACCTTCGGGGCCCATAACGGCAATTTCGGCCGTAGGCCAGGCAAAAACAAAATCGGCTCCCAAATGGCGCGAACACATGGCTATGTAGCCTCCGCCATAGGCTTTACGCAAAATTACGGTAACCTTGGGAACCGTAGCCTCGCTATACGAGTATAAAATCTTTGCGCCATGTCGGATTACTCCGGCATGTTCCTGGTCAACTCCTGGCAAATAACCCGGCAGATCGACCAAAGTAACCAAAGGGATGTTGAAAGCATTGCAGTACCTGATAAACCTGGCGGCCTTATCCGAAGAGTCCACATCGAGTACACCGGCTAACACCATAGGCTGGTTGGCCACAAAGCCTGCCGTTTGCCCGTTGATTCGGCCAAAGCCAATTACCACATTGGCTGCGAAATATTCCTGAATTTCGAAAAAATCGCTGTCGTCGCTGATAGCTCTGATTACCTTTCTGACATCGTAGGGTTCGCGCGGGTCGGTAGGTATAATTTCGCTGATCTTGTATTCTTTCGTTTTAGGAGCTTTTCGTGGAAACGGATCGGCCTTTTTCGAATTATTCCAGGGAATATACGTCATCAATTTCTTGATCTGCTCAAAACACTCGGTTTCGCTTTCGGCAAAAAAATGGGCATTGCCCGTTATTTCACTATGCACCCGTGCACCCCCAAGTTCTTCCATGGAAATTTCCTCACCAAGAACCGATTTAATAACCTCGGGTCCGGTAATGAACATTTTCGAAATCTTATCCACCACAAATACAAAGTCGGTCAGGGCTGGTGAGTAAACGGCACCCCCAGCGCAAGGCCCCAATATGACCGAAATTTGCGGAATCACACCAGAAGCCTGCGTGTTGCGGTAAAATATTTCGCCATAACCTGCCAGAGAATTAACTCCTTCCTGAATCCTGGCTCCCCCGGAGTCGTTGATTCCTATCAGGGGAATTTTCAAATTGATGGCCATATCCATGATCTTGGTGATCTTGCGCGCATGCATCAATCCCAGCGAACCTCCGGCCACAGTGAAATCCTGAGCAAATATGCAAACCGGAAAGCCGCTTATGGTGCCTGTGCCGGTAATAACCCCATCGCCCGGAAGGTACTTCTTGTCCATGTCAAAATCCTTGGCGGCATGCTCCACAAAAAGATCATTCTCATGAAAGGAGTTTGGGTCGAGCAGTGAAATGATCCTGTCGCGGGCTGTCATTTTTCCCATGGCAACCTGCTTCTCAATGGCTTTTTGGCCACCTCCCTGCAATACCTGCTGCATGCGCTTTTTCAGGTCAAGGGTTTTTTGTTTTATCGACATACTTGTTCAGGTTTAGTTGATAAAAATCCTGGCTGAATACTTGAATTTTTTTTTGAATGACCTTAAATCATTTGGCCATTCGAAGAACGGCTCAAAGGTAAGCCAAAAAGAAATTAAATACTTGTTTAAATTTCTGTCCGGCAAATATGAAAATTACACAATGCTGATTTGCAAGGAGAAAAGTGAGCAAAAAAATGCTCCTCAAATGAAGATAATCCGCTTGAGCCTGAGTTGCAATATAGTCAGCTCTGTAGAAAAAGTATTGTTGCGTGGTTCAGTAACCGGCTGTTAGTTTACTATTATCAGACGCAGCACTTCAGTTGCCTGGCGAGAATAAATTCTGAAAAAGTAAACACCCTGGGTGAGCCCGTGTAATGGAATCATTATCCGGTCTCCTGCCTTTATATCGATTGTATGTTGGTGGTGAACCCGGCTTCCATTCACGTTCAAAAGAGATATGTCGGCAAAAGGCAGGTTCTTGGAAAAACGAATATACACCATACCGGCAGCAGGGTTGGGATAAAGTGATGCAAGGGTTACCTGGTTTTCTCCGGGGTCGGGGATGGAGGTCTGGTTTGGGTCGAAACCTCCCAGGGTTAATGCTCCGGTAGCCAGTGGGTCGAGGTGGGGTGCAAGGCTTACAGTATGGTGCGTTCCGTTCTTGTTCCAATGGTGCGAAAAACGGCCATAAAAGTCAGGAAGGTGTCTTTGAGTACAATTGGAAACGCCTCCTACCAGAGTTCCGATCACGAGCCCTTCGGCATTAAAAAGTGGCGAGCCCGATGATCCAGCCTCTGTAATACCATGATTGGTAATTGTAGGAGACCAAACAACCCTCCATGCAGAGTTTGGAGCCATGACCTGCCCACCTATACTGGGAGTTGCCACAGTAGTGGTTTCCCAGTAGGTGGATATTTTCTTTACATCGCCACCCGGGTGGTGGATGGAAACTCCTGATTGACTTGGGTCTTCTCTTCTATCCCATCCGTTCCAGAATAAATTCCATGCTCTGGGCGCGGTTTGGGTAAGGCGCAGCAATCTGAAGTCTGAGCCGTTCGAAATAATCGCCGAAGCAAGCAATTCAGCACCTGTAAGCACATTGTTTGGAGGTGCACCTTCATTGAGGCATCCCGGGCGTTCAAAATTAAAATAAAACTGCCATAGCTGCATATCGCTTTCAGAGGCGCCGTTACCACAATGGTG
>DATIKH010000069.1:0-20450 GCA_035477775.1 Bacteroidales bacterium
GCACGGCGCAGCGGAATTTTTTCTGCCCAGGCTTTCTTCACCTCTTCGGGCAATCCTGCCGTCATTTCCGTTTCGATAAAACCGGGAGCAATGGCATTGCATCGTACATTGCGCGGCCCCAACTCCTGGGCGACCGACTTGGTAAAACCAAGCATACCTGCCTTGGAGGCGGCATAATTGGCCTGGCCGGCATTGCCACCAAGACCTACGACCGAGCTCATATTGATGATGCTTCCGCTTCGCTGCTTCAACATGTACTTTTGCACAGCCTTTGTAAGATTAAAGACCGATTTCAGGTTGACCTGAATTACTAGGTCCCATTGCTCCTCACTCATGCGCATCAGCAGGGTATCTCGTGTTATTCCGGCATTATTGACCAAAATATCGATCCGGCCAAAATTTGCCGCCACATCGTCGGCAAGTTTATCGCTGGAAGCGAAGTTGCTGGCGTCGGAGGCATAGCCTTTGGCTTTAACCCCGTAACCTGCCAATTCTTTTTCGAGTTCTATTGCAGCATCGTCGTATCGCAGATCGGAAAAAGCTACGTTTGCACCTTCTTTAGCAAATGCAATAGCAATAGCCTTGCCTATTCCTCTGGCGCCTCCTGTAACCAGCGCGGTTTTTCCTTCCAATAGCTTCATATTGTTGGTTTTTGGTTTCAATTAAAAAAACATCAATACTCACACAGTATCCATTTTTGTGAGAAATGTAATCATATTCTAGGGTCAAAGTTAACCTCTTTATTATTTCTTTTAACAACCTTTTGAATGATTGGAGTAGAAGTGAAATGATGCAAAGAAGGGTCCTAACCGTAGCGTGTTAGCTTCCCCGAACTTCTTCCATTTAAAATTAGAGTGGGCAAGGTCGAGATGGCTCGTCAGCAAAATGACCTTAGATGTTTTGGTTAATTACCCCGGCGGTATCATCAAAATCAACCACTATCCTGGTTTGCATGATAATCCGGCCCTCTGCGTTTTAGGTCAGTTAAACGGGGAATGGCTGGATAAAACCCTTAATTTTTTCTGGAATAACCCATCCTGGTCAAATTTTCGCCCAATTTCACTCACGATGAGCTAATTGACTGTTTTAATTTAATAAAACAAAATTTGACCAGTAAATCAGGAGTTTAGAACATGCGGAACGTTGCATTTTGTTGCTGTCCAATTCTGTCGCTTAGCCTGAAGAAATTGAAATCAACGAATCCGCCGGGAGCGTTCGTGGCGTAGTTGAACAGGCCAAAGCGGTAACCCATGAAGTGCTGCGGAAGGGTGTAAGTCATTTGCAGTGGTGCGCCTATTCGCTCCCACTTCCTGCCGTTCAGGCTGTAATAAAAGTAGGCTATATCAGCCCTATCCCTGAAATCACATTCAATCCTTAAATATACTTTGTTTTGATCCAGAGGGATTTTTGCAAGTTCAACCGGAGTATCGTCCTGAGCGCTTACCATGAAAATATATCGTGCCCCATTCTCCATTTTCACGCCTACCGACCCATACCTTCTTTGCAAAGCAATAAGCCCAGCCCTGTCACCATCCTTCATTCCTCTCACGTCCATTGAGACCGTTGCCGAACTCAAGGGGCCGAAAGTTCTCTGGGTAAGAGTATTACGCGCCTGCAGCACGTCGCTGTCCACGCGGCCCGTTGTTAGTCTCAGATGGCCTCTTCGTTGGGTAAGCGACCAAAAGCGGTTGTCGGGATTGTGGTTCCATTGCCATACCAGGGGTAGCGTGTTATCGCCACCACGCCGGTTAAACTCATCAGTTGCCACTATCCCTTTAACCCCTATGTTCTCTACAGGTATATCCAGGGTATCAGGCACCTTGCCGTTTATTCCCAAAACGGGCCATCCATCTTTCCAAGTCATGGGAATCATGTAGGGTATTCTGCCAACTGCACCAAAATCGCGGAACATATAAGCGTACCATTCACCACCCGGGGTCTGAATGATGCTACCCTGGGCTATGCCCCTGTCCTGCAGGGCTACGCGACCTTCATAAGGTCCCAGTATATTATTCGCCCGGTGCACTATAACGGTGCGCATACCATCGCGGGGCCAGGTTATGTTGAACAGGTAGTATTTCCCATCGTGGTAAATCATCTGCGAACCCTCGGCAGGCAGCATCAAATCTGCGGCTGCTAATCTTCCGGCGTCAGGGATAAGAACCTTGTTAACACCACCAGGTTTTACCCCTGTAAGATCGCTTTTTAGCTCTGTAATGCGTATGTCGCCCCCCCCATGAAGCATGTAAACTTTCCCGTCATGGTCGAAAAAGAGCGTGTGGTCGAAAAGCACCGGTTGGAACGATATTCTATCCCAGGTGCCGTTCTCGATATCGCGGGTGGTAAAAACGTAAGTATTGCCGGTGGTAAAGGAGAAGGTGGAGGCGTAGAACACCCCCTCGTGGTAGCGAAGGCTGCTGGCCCAGGTGCCGCGCCCGTAGGCATTTTTTCCGTTCTCGAGTCTAAGATACTCGTTTTCGCCAAGTATGCCGTGGGCGTAGCTCACCACTTCCCAATTCACTAAGTCATTTGACCGCATTATTGGCAGTCCGGGACTCATGTGCATGGTGGTGCTGCTCATGTAATAAATGTTTCCCACCCTGATTATTGCAATGTCTGGAACATCAGCCCAAATAACAGGGTTGAGCGCGCGTGGGGTTTTTTCATTTTCATTTGCCGCGGTAGGACCAACTAACGTGATAATTAAGACAGCTATGAACAGACGAATGGTTTTCATTTTTGTCATTTTTAATTAACGAAAGGTTCTTCATTGTTTGCCAGCTAAGCATGAGTCGGAAATTTCACCGCGTTTAACCCTCGGGCTCTACTTTTAATTCTTTTAGTATCTAAGGGATCAGCATCCGCCAAAATGACCCTTGTAATGATGCAAGTTTTGTTCAGGTTTGAGGGGGTTCTAAATGATGAATACCCAGCATCAATAACCTTCCCTAAATTCTCTAATTTAGTCTCTTATATTTTGCCCAAAATCAGGGAAACCATCTTCAGTCCAGTTCAGGACTCGCCCTGGTGTGGCGGTTGGAGTCTTGTAGGGGATGCCCCTGTATTTCTTTATAATCTCTTGCATGATATACAAAGATATCGGTTTTCCCATTTTCGGCAACGGTGAAACTGTTGTGTCCTGGGCCATACCTGCTAATTCCGGGTTGGTATAGAAAACCGGGCGAGGCAACTTGGTCCACGATGCAGGGTCAAGCAAATCAGCATGTACGTGAGCCCAAAGCAAGCCCACAGCGTAATTATGGTCTGTTGCACTGGCAGAGAAAGCGATAAAAATTTTGTTGTTACTTTTAATCACTGCAACTCCCTCATTAACACTATACCTCTGAATTTCCCAATCATGTTCCGGTTCTGAAAGTACTACCTGTGGACCTTCGATGATCAGCAGGTCTTTCATCCTTGAAATGATAAGTCCTGTGTTGTGAATGGTGTCGGATGTGGGGCCGATATCAGGTTTACTCCAAACAATCACCGAACCGGCATCGATTATCCCGTTAATGGTACTTGATATTCTAATTTCGATGCGATCATATTCCGGCGCAGTAGCTATAAAATATTAGGTACCGTCCTCAGCTTTGAAAACCCAAAAGTCTGCCCTTTGCAATGCCAAAGGATTTTTGAAATCGATTTCCGTCGGTTTAGTATTACAGGCCGATAAATTTACCTGGACGAGGGCCGCTAAAAAGGCTAATTTCATGAATCGGATCTCTTTGACATGTGAAAGGAGCATTTTCAACTTTTCATTTGCTTGCCTTCCAGGTTTTACCTCAAGACCTTTTACTTCCCTGTTTCAAAATTCAAGCATTAAACCTTCCCAAATTCAAATTTACATAAAGACTCTCTTTATGTATTCATTGATATCGCATCTTAAATCCACTTCAACAGTGGCAGATCCTGGCGGTTGGCCAACATTTTTCCTTTAGGGAACGCCCTGAAAGAGTAATTGTAAACACCTGCATTTCGGGTTTTTACGTTGCAACGGTAGGTTACGAGTGCTCCGTCTCTTTTGCCTGGAACCTGCTCCAATTCATAAATAGAGATGGTTTCGTTTTCTTCCTCAATGGACTGCTTTACAAAAACTACTTCTACTCCAATCTCATCTGGATTGAATCCGCCTATATCGAGTATAACCTCAGCCTGAAAAGAATCACCGAGGCACAATGAATTTTCAAAGCCATTGTTGGTTTTTACAGTTTCAACCTCTATGGTTGCCCATTTGCGCAAACAATTGGATTTCCATCTTGTTTTTTCGATAGCTCCACTAAAATTGTCTTCCTGACTTTGATCAGAACTTTCGAATAGCCGGTTGTAGTAACGCTCAAAATAATCATCGAGCATACGCTTATTGGTAAAATGAGGCGCAATTTGTGCAATATTGTTTTTTAACCATCGAACCCATTCCACAGGAACTCCGTGCTTATCGCGTTCGTAAAACAAGGGTATAATTTCGTTTTCAAGCGTACTGTAAATGGTTTCTGCATCGAGTTCGTCTTGCAGAAGGTCGTTATCGTAGGTTTTTTCTTCCTTGATGGCCCAACCTCCTTCGGGAACGTAACCTTCGCACCACCAGCCGTCGAGGACGCTGAAGTTCAGAACGCCGTTCAACACTGCTTTCATACCACTTGTGCCTGAAGCTTCCATGGGTCTGGTTGGGGTGTTCAACCAAACATCAACACCACGTGTAAGTGATGCACCCAGTTCCATATCATAATCTTCCAGAAAAATTATCTTGCCTTTAAAATCAGGCCTGCGCGAAACTTCAACGATAAACTTTATCAATTCCTGCCCCCCTTTGTCGGCAGGGTGAGCTTTGCCGGCATAAATAAACTGAACGGGCATGGAAGGATTGTTCACTATTCGCGACAGCCTGTCGAGGTCGTTGAAAAGAAGGTGGGCACGTTTGTATGTGGCAAAGCGGCGTGCAAAACCGATGGTGAGTACTTTATCATCGATTCCTTCGAGTATCTGGTAAATTTTCTTTGGGTTTTCCTGCCTTTTCGACAAGTTGGCAAGCATACGCCCACGGATAAATTCCATTAAGCCTTGCCTCTGATGGTTGCGTATTTCCCAGATCCTTTCATCGGGAACATGATAAATCTTTTGCCAATGTTTTTCGTCTGCTATGTTTTCATGAAAATCTGCTCCAAAGGTTTCGGAATAAAGTTGCTGCCATTCTTTGGCTGTCCAGGTTCCGTAGTGCACTCCATTGGTGACATAACCAATATGTAGTTCATCGGGAAAGAACCCGGGGTAGAGCTCTTTGAACATCTCGCGCGAAACTTTTCCATGCAGGCGACTTACCCCATTGACTTCCTGGGAAAGTTTTGTAGCCAACACGCTCATGGAATAGGTTTCATTGTGGTCGACAGGGTTTATTTTTCCAAGCCCCATAAATGTTTCCCAGGAAATTCCCAGGCGGCTTGCATAGTGCGGCATATAGGTGCGGAGGTAGTCCTCGCTGAAATGATCATGACCAGCAGGCACCGGCGTATGTGTGGTAAACAAACTGCTGGCCCTAACCGCCTCAAGGGCCTCGAAAAAGTTGAGCTTATGGTCCTGAACCAATTTGCGCAAACGCTCCAGACCTGCAAAAGCTGCATGCCCTTCGTTCAGGTGATATACTTTAGGCGAAATTCCAATGGCCTCTAACATACGGATTCCGCCGATACCAAGAAGAAATTCCTGTTTGAACCGGTTTTCCCAATCACCACCATACAACTGATGCGTAATGTAACGATCGGCCGTAATGTTTTCGGGAATGTCGGTATCAAGCAGATATAATGGGATGCGGCCTACATCGATTTTCCAGACTTTGGCATGCAGAATGCGACCCGGAAATGCTATGCTGATTTTTATCCAATCCCCATTCTGGTTTCGTACAGGAACAGCCGACATGTGCGAAAAATTGTGGGGATGGTAGTTGGCTTGTTGTTCTCCGGCAACCGAAAGGGTTTGCGAGAAATAGCCGTAACGATAGAGCAGCCCTATGGCCACCAGATCGATATTGTCGTCGCTGGCTTCTTTGAGATAATCACCTGCAAGGATACCAAGTCCCCCCGAATAAATCTTCACAGAGGTATGTAGTCCATACTCCATGCTAAAATAGGCGATGGTTGATTTTTTCTTATGGTTGGCCGCCTCCATGTAGGATTCAAAAGATTGTACCACTTCGTGGTATTGCTTCATGAAGCGCTTATTGGCTAACATACTGTTATAATCTTCGATCGAAAGCTGCTCCAGAAAAAGGTTGGGATTCTTTTCACATTTCACCCAGAGTTCAGGTTCGATCGAAGCAAACAAGTCTTCGGCTTGATAATTCCACGTCCACCATAGATTTTTGGCTAGTTTTTGCAAATGCTCCAATTCTGTAGGAATTTTTACTTCCACTAGAATCTTTTTCCAAACGGGTTTTGAGAGCGCAATGGCTGGTTTTTCTATTTTAACCGGCTGCCTTTTGCCTTTATACTGATCGAATCTTAAATTGGTTTTGTCTAATGCCAATTCGTAAGCCGTAAAATATTTTTCAATCAAATTTGTCCACAAGGCTTCCCTGGCAATTTCAAAAGCTGTTACCCGGGCCTTAAGCAAATTCTCATGCACATCAACAAGGCTGGCATCATCTTTAGCTGACACCAACTGAAAATTGGTTGAACCAACAAGGCTTACAAGGTTTGCTATCAGAGTTTCGGTTGCCTCGGAATCATTATCGTCGTTTCGATCGATCACCATTAAGGCATTGTTTTTTAACAAAGCCTTCTCTCTTGCCCAAATACCAAATCCTGCCAATGATGTAGTAATAGCTGGAACCCCAAAGGCAAGGCTTTCAAGTGGTGTATAACCCCAGGGTTCGTAATAAGAAGGGAAAGCGCTCAGGTCGAACCCAATCAAAGTATCGTAGTAATCAAGATTCACTACTCCATCGTTGCCATTCAAATAGGCAGGCATAAAAACGACTTTTACTTTGTCGCCTGGAGCATTCGTCAGACCCGATTTTTTTAAATGGAGAACTATTTGATCCTTTTCGGGGTCGGTTAGAATGTGGGTGCTATATTCGTTTGTTACCGGATTGTCGAAATCAGGGTTTTCGATTCGTGAAAGCACCTCCGGTTTTGCACCCGTTTGATGTGCGGGCACCATGATGAAAGCTACAACCGTTGTATTAGGCGCTTTGCTCTGGTTGATCCGGGCCAGGGCATCAATAAAAATATCGAGTCCTTTGTTTTTGAACTCATACCTGCCACTGGTAGCTACGAAATAAGCATTTTCCGGAATCTTTTGATTAAGCAAGCCTTCGGTAACTGCCATTAAGCGTTTCCGGGCTATTTTCCTTTTAGCAGCAAAATCATGCGCCTTGGGTACAAGAGTTAAATCAAAACCATTAGGCGTAACAACATCAACCTTTCGGCCAAGAATTATTTCGCATTCATTCGATGTAAGCTCACTCACCGTTGTAAGAACATCGGCATTGACAGCCGCTGTGGCTTCCATACTATGTTTTGAAGCAATACCCAAATCGTTGGCCTTGCTTTCAGGATTTATAGAAGTAATATCGCGATATAAGGAATAACCGTGGCTTCCCATGGACCTGGCTAATACAGTGGCATGCGTAGTAAACAAGGTTCCGACCTGGGGAACACGATCGCGAAGGAAAAGAACTCCCGATCCTGTCATCCACTCGTGAAAGTGGGCAATAATTCGGTCGTACTCGGTCAGGTGAAAATTGTAAAAACTCTCAATAATCTGACCGGCGGCGTATCCAAACAATGCCGGTTCGGTATAATCCCACTGCCCGCTCAGGGAGTTGAGCCCATACTTCTGCCAAAAATCAGTAAAAATTACATTCTTTTCCGCAAACAATGGGGTAAAATCCACAAGGACCGTTACAGGGCGCCCTGGAATATTCCAGCGGCCAACCCTGAAATGCAATCCGGTTTTATATGCCTGCTTGCGCCAGGCACGATATAGATACTTATCCTCAATGAACTCAGGATTAGTATGGGTTTCTTTCCAAACATCGGGGCCTATGGTTATATATTTATCCTGCAGTATTTCCGAAAGATAAGCAGCTTTGGTGCTGATCACCGTGTGTATGCCGCCAATCTTATTGCAAATTTCCCAACTAACTTCAAACAAATAATCAGGTTTTTCAAATCTTTCGAACATGGTAGAATTTTGGTTTGGTGTTTTAATTTCGGAGCGTGAAATTACTAAAATTTACCAAAACCCACCCCTGAAACCGGCATGAGATCCCTTGATAAAGCCTGATAGCCTTGTAACAAAATAGCTTTCAGCTATTTCATCAATGTTAAATTTTCAGAATGAAAGCCATCACCCTTTTTGGATTTTTATTACAGGTAATTTCTCAGAAGGCCTTTTCAAAGGTTTTTCGGCCTTTTTTGCGGATTTTGGTTTTGTATCAGCCTGTTTGGGAGAATTATCAGGCTTTGAGTCAAAGGAAATTGTTTCAAGTTTAGCCTTTTCGAGCCTTACATTTAGATCGGAGACTACATTCATAAAGTTAATAAAGGCATCGTAGGGAGAGTTATAAGGATTGAGTTTTGGATTGCCTATTCCATCCGAAAACCACTTAGTTGACATATAGTTGAGGTGGTCGCTCGATTGCAGTTTCTCCCAGTCGCGCTGTAGGTCTTGATTATTACTATTCCTGACCAATTCTTCTACAAGAAATAGTTTATCGAAGGCTTCCTTCTGGAGTTCATTACCCAGCCACGGAGTGAGGTCGCGCTCTTCATCTGCCCAGGAAATAGGATATGGAACATGAAGCCCCGAAATAGGTTGGTGTTTGTGGGAGATTTCTGATGGAGTGCTGAATTTGTGTTTGCCCTCCTGAATGATTTTTGAGACAAATGCGGAAACAAATTCAAAAATCCCTGTATCGGCTCCCATACTCCCTCCAAGGGTTTCGTAGGTAAGAAACAGGTTAAGCAATTCTTCGTTGGGTTTCAAGGCGTTTATCCAACCAACAAATTTTTCGGCAGTCAAGGGCCATTCGCTCCATCGCTGCTCCGAAAAGCGAAATGCAATGTCGTCCGAAAGTTGAAAATTGCGCAAAACAAGCTTAAGTTTTGGCTGCACACCGCTACAGTAAAGAAAATTTGGACTTTTCCAACCAAGCACATGCTTAGCTCCTTCAACAACCATTGTTTTATATTCCATGTTGTAAACCATTTCGCCAATGGCATCGGAATATATCAATTCGGTATTGCGAAAAGTGACGGGCTTAACATTAAACAGGTTGTATAACATTTTTGAATGTTTTTGAACCTGAAATTCGAACTCTGACTGACTTTTAAGCGCTGCCAATGAATGCGAATATGTTTCAGCCAGAAATTCTACACAACCTGTATCGGCCAGGGCCTGAAATGATTTTAACACTTCCGGTGTATAATTCTGCAGCTGTTCCAGTGAGGTGCCCGAAATACTGAAACTCACCCTGAACTTTTTTCCATGCTTTTCAATCAATTTAAGCAACAGGTCATTGGCGGGCAGGTATGATTTTTCAGCGACCTGAAGTGCTGCAAAGCGGTTCGAATATTCGTCGAAATAATCGTGCTTATGCCCTATGTCGAAAAAACGATAGGTTCTGAGCCTGAATGGCTGATGCACATGAAAATATAAGCAGATGGATTTCATAATACATACTTTTTATCCTGACGATAACAGGGAGTTGTAAATTTCTATCACTTTTTTTCCGGCGTGGTCCCACTTAATACTTTCAACTTCTGCCTTGCCATATTTCTTAAACATTTCGGGCAGGGAGTTGTAATGCAAAAGTCCATAGATGGCATCGGCCATGGCATCGATATCCCAAAAATCGACTTTTACGGCATAATTAAGAACTTCAGCCACTCCCGACTGTTTCGAAATGATCACCGGCACATTCGACATCATGGCTTCGAGAGGTGAAATTCCAAAAGGTTCAGATACAGAAGGCATCACATATACATCGCTCATTCCAAACATCCTGTCAACATCTTCGCCGCGCAGGAACCCGGTAAAATGAAACTTTGTGGAGATACCCAGCCGGGCCACGCGGCGAATCATGTTGTGCATCATATCGCCGCTACCGGCCATCACAAAGCGTACATTGGGATCGCGTTTCAGTACTTTGTTGGCAGCTTCGATAAAGTACTCAGGACCTTTCTGAAAGGTAATCCGCCCAAGAAAGGTTACAATTTTCTCATCAACATTTCTGGCATTGCCGGAATACAATTCTTGTTGTGGAGCATCTACGCCGTTATGCACTGTGATTACCTTTTCGGGATTAATGCCATAGCGCGTAATCACCACGTTGCGTGTTAGATTACTCACCGAGACTACCCTATCGGCAGCTTCCATGCCGGTTCTTTCAATATCATAAACCTGCTGATTGACATTTTCGCCGGAGCGATCGAATTCGGTTGCATGCATGTGAACCACCAGGGGCTTGCCGCTTATCCTTTTGGCTTCAATGCCAGCCATATATGTCAGCCAGTCGTGGGCATGAATCACATCGAAATCGAATTTCCTGGCTATTTCGGCCCCCACAATGGCATATCGCCTTACCTCCTCTAAAAGGTTCTTTCCATAACCTCCCGAAAAAGTAAACTTTTGGGTTTGAGTTATCAGCTGTTCCTTGCTTACACCTTTGTCAACCTGTTCGGTTAATTTATAAAACTCCTCATCGTTGGCATAAGGTATCAAAACGGAATCTACCTCAAGGTAACTTATTTTGGAAATGAGCTCTTTGAAAAAATCATCGGTGAGGTTTACAGGAATATCGGAAGCGTTGACCAACCTGATCGCACCTGACTCTTCGTCGCCAAACATTTTAGGAACAACAAAAATAATTTCAACATTTTGTTTCAAAATTGCTTTTGTAAGCCCATAACATGCCGTTCCAAGCCCTCCCGAAATATGAGGTGGAAACTCCCATCCAAACATAAGAACCTTCATACGTGCTGTCGAATTTAATAAGTTGAATACATACACTTAAAAGGTCAATCTGAATTAGAAAGAACCTTTGCTGCAATATGTTTTATTCTGTATATTTCTGAAACGCTTGCTGCAAATGAAGTTGCGCCTCGCCCAGCATGTGGGGGATCGCCTTCATAAATCTCGCAAATCGTTCCTATCCCATCCTCGGTCATGGTATCTTCAAAACCGTGGTAAATAGCAAGTATCTCCTCCACTGCACTTTTTCCATACAATTTCAGGTAAGCTTCTGCAAAATGTCCCAAAAGCCACGGCCAAACCGAGCCCTGATGGAATGCCAGATTGCGCTCAAACTCATTTCCCGAATACCTGCCCTTGTATTGAAAATCCTTGGGAGAAAGCGATCTCAGCCCGCGTGGTGTCAGCAGTTCACGTCTAACAACATCTATAACCTTTCTGCGCATACGCTCGTCAATCGGGTTGTAGGGAAGTGAAGCTGCTAATATTTGATTTGGCCGGATCTGAGCATTGACTTGTTTTGCATTCATGTAATCATACAGGCATTCATTTTCTGAATTCCAGAAAACTTTTGGAAACTCTTCTTTGATTTTATCTGCCACCTGCTGCCAATGATCAACAAAAGCAGTATTTTGATTTTTGGCTAACTCAATGGCAAACATTATGGCATTGTACCACAAGGCGTTAATTTCAACCACGTATCCAGTACGAGGTGTAACCACACGGCCGTTCACTTCGGCATTCATCCAGGTAAGGTTTGTGGAGGTTTCGGAAATGTAAATCAAGCCATTGGATTGCATGGAAATGCCGTTATCAGTTCCGGATTCATAGGCTTCCAGAATTGTTCGTATGGTCTTGCCGTAAAGTTTCCAATACTTTTCGGGAATATCGCACCCGGTTACACAATTTTGCAATGCCCAGAAAAACCACAATGATGTATCTGCCGAGTCGTATGAGGTTCGGCTACCATAACCGGTTTCAGGAAAGAACGGTCCCTTCATTTCTGATATAAATGTGGAAATCAGCGTCTTGCATACTTCCTTCGTATGAGGTTCAAGGCTTAATCCCGGAAGCGCAATAAATGAAAACCGGCCTTGCCGGTTGTACCAAGGGTAACCAGCTATGATTTCGGTGCGACCATTGCTTTTGTTAATAAATTGCTGCAAGGAATTTTGCAGGCAATTTTCAAAGGTATTACGTGGTACCCGCCTTTTTAATTCTTCCTGGAAATATCTTCGAAACTTCTCGGGATTCGACTCGTGGGTCGAAGCTGAAAAAATGATGCTTTCACCGGTTTTGATCTCGAACTCAAAAAACCCGGGGGTAAAAAGATCTTCATGATGTTCGTAGCCTCTTTCCTTTTCCTGCAGGTATTCAAAATCCTTATACCAATCCGGAACATGAACATACTCAACCTCCTTTTTCGAAAACTGGATATAAAGGTTTGAGTATCCATGATATAAGCGCATATACATACCATTGATGGTATTTTCGTATCGGGTTTCAATATGGATATTTTGTTTACCAAGGCTATGTATATTGCGAAATGCAAGATATGGTCTAATCCGGAGTCTGGTGGGGGATTTGGCCTGAACCAGGGTGTATCGGATCATAATCCTTTCTTCGTGGGTTATGAACATGGTTTCTTTGGTCAGTTTAACTCCGCCAACCGAATAAGACAGAACAGGTATGATATCGGCATTGAAATCGCTGATGTATTTGTGTCCCTTTGGATTGTAGGTTCCCGGATACCGGTTTACCCCAAGGTTGAACTCAGCATTGTGTTGAATGACTGTTTCATCGACTTTTGAGAGCAATACATGGTGGTCGCCATCAAGGGTTGGCTGAGGGCAAATCAACAATCCGTGATATTTGCGGGTATTGCACCCTATAATGGTCGTGCAGGTAAATGAACCAGCCCTGTTGGACCTGATCATTTCTTTGTTCAACGAATATTCCAGATTCACAAGCTGATTCTTGTCGAACTTAATGTAGCCCATTTTTGCTGTCTTTATTTTGAAATCAACTTAAACTAAAGATCCGAGCAATTAAGCTTTTCGCTCGTTTTTAAACGACACATATTCTGATGGTCGGAAATCTTAATTCCCACAAGGCGGTTCAACCACTGATATTAAGAAAATTTTTTAAATATTACCCGTAATGAAATCCTTTGATAATTATGTTATAAAGATACAAAAAAGGCTGCTCAAAATCCGAGCAGCCGTGTGTGTAAAAAAAACTTAATATTAAGGCTGCTCCCTGAAATCTATTTGAGATCCCATGAGGCTGTGAGGAATCATGTAGGCTATAAGCATGGCAATTGTGGCCACAATGACCCACCAGCGTTCGTGCGGATTTTTCCTGACCCGTATCAGTGCAATAAGCCAGAAGATAAACATTACAGCAGTTTTATTGTCGGTAAGGTCGGTGCCAAAGGGCCAGCCAGTCCACCAATCGCCAAAAGCATACTTCTGAACTATTGGGCCAAAAATCAGTCCTCCTGCAACAAGGAAAATGAACGTCAGAGTGGTCAACAGACGTGTTTTATCCGAGAAAAAGGCAGCCAGTCCTGCCCGGATACCTGTGAAAATAGTTGCAAACATCAGCAGGATATGTGGTAGCAATGCCCAGGCGGGTACGCTGCCCCTAAAACGGATCAACACAGGTTTGTCCGTTATCTTCACGGTTTCATTTCCCGATTGCAGGGTAATCTGATAGGCTATATGACCTGCCGGAGGTTGCTGCGGTAGTATGGCCAGAAGCTGATCGCCCTGCCTGATCAATGGGGCTTCAGCCCATGCGTCGTGGCTGGGTGTTCGTCTGTAACGAAAATATCCTGTAATATTCTCATTTGGAACCGTCAGGCTAACCGTTGCATCCGTAGGCTCAGCAAAAGTCCTGATAAGGTGGTATGAGATTTCTTCACCGGCAATTTCTATGCTTCCCCTTACCGGGACAGTCGGTCCGGTAAGACGTGTGTAGAAAACGGCTACAATGGTCAAAATAATGGTAAAAACCCAAAGCATCGTGTTTTTCATACGTAGGCAGTTAAAAATTTTATTATTGAAAACTTTTAAAGCGAAATAAATTATTTGTTCGGAACATCTCCTTGAGCCTTGCTGAATTATAACATATTCGAAAAACTGAGGCTATGCGAACCTTTCGATGAGCCTGGGCCGGAACGTTTTCTGTCAGAATTTTCAATCTGGGAATTCAAAGGTAAATAAAGTACCTTAAAAAAACCTTTCATTTTTCTGCATTAGAGAAGAGCTGGCGTTAAATGACCTATTTTTCGTATTTTTTAAAAAACAACCCATTGCTGGTATCGCCCGGTCGTGTTTCAAACCCCATCCTTTTGAGATAATTTTGGTGTTTCACACTCGAGGCAGCACCAACTACACAAGCAATATCGTTGTTTATAAAAAAGGCTCTGTTTTCTTCGTAAAGGAACCTACCCGGTTTCAAATCACGAAATTCCGGAATCACAAAATCCAGGTCAACCCATAGCTCCTGTCCTCTTCGCTGGCCGGTAAAAATACCTGCAACCGCAGCATTTCGCAAAATAATCAAATTGATTCTGCCTTCGCCCTGGTCCAAAATTCTTTCCTTCAATTTCTCCGATCCGGGGAAAAATTTTTCGATTTCATTGCCGTAAAAGTTCAAGAAATACGTTAAGTACGGGCTATCATTCTGAATTGAAATTATTTTAAATGCTTCCTTGCGCGAGTAAATAGCTTTTAGGTAATAAACGCGTTGTGCGATTAGACTGCCAAAGCATATTTGAGGTGATTTAGCGGTTTATTGTTTAAATAATTGATATACTGCAACAAGGTTACAGCAGTTATTTTACAGAGCAATCGAACGGCCAGACCGGCTCTTGTTTTTGCATAGTTTCGTTTGAGCATTAGCTGGTCACATAGCTGTGCGAATAAAGTTTCGATTCGTTTGCGAACTCTTTTTAAAATGACAGGGAAACGTTCTTTGTTATGCTGATTAGACCTTTTGGGAGTTTCAAGACGGATATTGTTAGAGGTAAACAGATCAAGTTGATAGGGTACTGACAAATATCCTTTATCCCCGATCAAAGCGCAATCTGCTAAACCAGAGCGTTTTATATCTTTCAGAAAGTGGATATCGTGCACGCTTGCCTTGGTCATCTCCATGGAAGAGAACACGCCGTTGACTGAGGTTACCAAGTGGAGTTTGTACCCATAATACCAGGCTTTATTAACAGCAGAGTAACCTTTGTCAGGGGCCGTTTCAAAGTTTTCTTTGCAAATTTTACTTGATTTTTCACGTACAATCCGGCAAACAGGCACAGGGATGGAGTCAACCAGAAAAACATTTTCCCCTTCATTTATAAGATCGGAAATTTGTTTGTTCAACCTGATAATATATCCACCCAGGCGCCGACGTCGCCGGTTGAAATTACTTCGATCAACCAAGTGGGGAAAATCCTTGGAATGATCGGACTTTAACTTGCCAAAAAGGTAGTTTTCACTATCAATCCCGATAGACTCACCAACGATTGACAAAGTAATTATTTCACAATCAGACATTTTTGGTTTTCTCGGGTAAAAAAAGAAGTTATCATCAGCATTCAACGTATTACAGAAAAATGATTTTGCTATATCAAAAATCTTGTCGAAATTCGTCTTAAGGTTGTGCATGGAAGAGGATGTTTTGTGGTGAAATATTTCCTCTAATTTACTGATTAATAGTGACATGCACAATCTTTTTTTATTATTTTAAGCAACTTTTTTAATCGCACAACGCGTTAGGTAATAAATATTTACCAAGGCAATGAATAGATTCAGCACCCCAACAGGGTAGGCGCCAATCGCAAACCCATAGAAAGAAAACACGGCGGAACCAACCAAATTGAGCCACCTTAGTTTTACGATTGAAACCATCATCAGCGATACGGCTACAACCACCGAAGCAATGTAACCGATCCATTCAAGAATGGAAATTTCTGTAAACATATTTAAACGGATTTAATACTTAATTACACACAAATTAAAGGGGATGACCGATCGGAATTGAAACACGCAGCGCGTTGTAAACAGCTTCCTGGATGTTACGACGCACATCGAGGGTGTTTATTCTTCGGTTTGAGATAAAAGGAAATGTACGGTTTGAAAGAAAAACAAATATGAGGTTTTCGGTAGGATCGACCCATGCAAAAGTACCAGTGAATCCGCTATGACCGAAGCTTAGTGGAGATGCAGAATTACTGGCAGGACTTTCTTGCTCGGGGTCGATAGATGGTTTGTCAAAACCTAATCCGCGCCGGTTTTGGTTTCCGGCAAACTGCACCCGGGTAAATTCGCGTAAGGTTTTTGGCTGAATGTATTGTTCACCGCCATATTCCCCTCCCTGCTCAAACATCAGCATCATCTTGGCCAAATCAAGGGCATTGGAGAAAAGACCGGCATGGCCGGCAACCCCACCCAGCATGGCTGCAGCAGGATCGTTTACAAAACCTCGTATCACCTGCCTCCTCCACAGGGTGTCGTTTTGGGTAGGCGGTATCCTGTCGATGGTAAATCTGTCCAACGGGTTAAACGACATAGTTGTTAGTCCCATTGGATCGAAAAAGTTTTGACTCATAAACTCATCAAGTGGTACTCCACTCTGCTTTTTTATGAGGTCGGCCAATAAAATAAAACCTATATCGCTGTATAAATACCTTCTTCGTTTTTCCAGTGGAGTATTCAATATACGATGATATATTGAATCGCGGAAACTTGCAGCCAGATACATATTCCTTGCAACTCGAACCGGAAAGTCCTCAGAGAGTGAGTCGCTGTAGAAGCCAGGTCTCCACTGGCCATTTTGCAAAGTAGCTTCAAAAAAAGGGATCCAGGGACGCAGCCGCGCCTGATGTGCCATAATATCACGAAGTTCTAATCTGGAAATGCTGCTGTCGCCTGTTACCTCAAGATACTGACTAAGCCTTTTTTGAATATTAATGCTGTCTTGGTCAACCAGTTTCATCATGGCGGCAGTGGTGGCGGCAATTTTGGTGATTGAGGCCAGATCGTAAATATCGGTGAGTTGCACCGGTTGTTGCCTTTCGTAAGTATGATAACCGAATGCCCTGTGGTAAATCAGCATTCCGTCTTTTACTATGGCCACCTGGCAACCAGGAAAGGCCAAACTATCCAATGCTGTATGTATTATACTATCGATCGGGTTAAATAAATGAGAGTCAATACCGGCCTCCTCAGGCGAAGCAAACTGAATTCTGAAGTTTTCGGGTGAGTAATAGCCTGTGAAAATTGGGAAATGCAGGGAGGTAGAAACCGGAAGCCGACCACGTGCCGGAACCCCTCCAAAAATTACCTGTGCAGCAGCTTCTTCGAAATGACGCCCGTCCTGGTATGCAACCAAAATACTGCTAAAATGCAATGCGTCGGACCCGAAAGATATCAGGCTATAAGGATTGGCAAAGAGGGTTAGGATAACATTCTGTTGCTTGGCCAGCCTGGTAAGAAAATTTATATTGTCGGCACTAATGCCAAAATTGCGCGCTACACTATTGTTATTGCGATGCACTCCAACAATTACCAGGTCGAAATTGCGCAAGGAATTAAGCATCTGAGTAACTTGTGCAGGTGTGTGTGCTTTGGGAAGACTGAACTGTGTTAACCTGGCATAATTGGAAAGCATGGCCTGAAAGGGGTTTCCTTGGTCGGCTCCAACCGATAATACAGCAATTCTTTGCCTTGCAAGATTTCTAACCGGTACGATTTCATTCTCGTTTCGCACCAGAGTTATGGCCGCCTTGGCAATCCTGTTGTTGAGCACCTGTACCCGCCATTGGTTCAAATCAGCGAGCAGGTTGTGGGTGCTAATGGGTTTGAAGCGGTTCAGCCCAACCATTTCTTTGTAAAAAAGTATTTTGCGAACCCGATAATCCAGCGTCTCGCGACTAACCTTACCGTTTTCAATTGCTCCCCGGATGGCGCTGATGGCAGCAGGAATGTCCTGCGGCATGAGTAGAATATCGTTGCCGGCCAAAAAAGCACGCAATTCCAAATCGCCCGGTTGAAAATGATCGCTAACACCCTGCATATTGAGGGCATCTGTAATAATCAATCCCCTGAAACCCAATTCTTCGATTAAAAGGTCGTTTACAATTTTTTTCGAGAGCGAGGAAGCCAGGTTTCTTTGTGCATCTAAGACAGGAATATGAAGGTGGGCAGTCATGACCGAATGGAGACCATTATTTATCAAGTGCCTGAATGGATATAAATGAATGGTGTCGAGTTCCTGGCGAGTGAGTTGGAGCAACGGCAAGGTATAATGCGAGTCCTGGTGGGTGTCGCCATGCCCTGGGAAATGTTTTGCCGAAGCTATAATGCCGGCATTTTGCAGTCCCTGCATATACGCAAGTCCTTTGCGGCTGACATTGTACTTGCATTCGCCAAAAGACCTGAAATTAATAACCGGGTTTTGCGGATTGTTGTTTACATCAACCACTGGCGAAAAACTGATATGAACACCAAGCCTGCGAAGTTGCAAGCCAGCCTCGATGCCCATTTGATAAACTAGGGCAGTACCCTGGGTAGCCCCCATGGTTAGTTGATGAGGAAACGCCACCACCGAGTCAAGGCGCATGGCAGGGCCCCACTCTGCATCCATTCCAACAAGCAAAGGCGTTTTGGCAGCAGCCTGCAGTCTGTTTGTAACCTGCACCTGCCTTACAGGCCCGCCTCTGAAAAATATTAGCCCTCCCGGGTTGTACTCACGAACAATGTGCTCTAGTTGGTTGAAATACCTGGCATCCGGCGTGGGGCGAACCTCTATCATAAACAACTGGGCTATACGCTCCTCAAGGGAGAGGGTTGCAAGCACCGAATCAACCCAGGGAGTTCGGAAACCTGTTTGCCAAGGCATAATTTGAGCTGGAGGTAACCCAACCGGCGGCCCCGCAACGCTTTGCGAACCATATAATAATACTGATAACAGCAGGATAGAATTCAGAAAAACTTTCACCTTGATTTCATTTTGTAGGCAAAGATAACCATAACAGCATTTTGCAGAACCCAATACTACTTGAAAAATCCCAAATAGGCCAATGCTGATCTGTTAAGCCCGGAATTAGTGTTCTGTTTAACTTGAATATCAATTTAGTGAAAAATCAAATTTTCAATTCTTTCCATTTGCCCCGTTTTAAAAAATAGAATGCACCCAAACCCATGAGGGCAAAATAGAGAATTTCGACTACCCAGACCAACGGAGCACCTGCATCGAAAAATCTCACCATAGCAAAGGCAAACAACAAATAAAACGAAATAGCAATCATTTCAATTTTTAGGGCCAATGTGGTTTTTCCGGTACCAGAAAGTGCACTAAAAAAAATCATACCTACCGAAAAAACGACTAATGCACCTGAAATAACAAAGAGCAGGGGTCTGGTAGCCGCTGTGAGTTCAGGACTTTGGGTAAAGAAGGATATAATGAATTCAGGGAAAAATATTGCTCCCTGAATCATTACCAGGTTGCTGATGATACTGATAACTAAAATTTTCTTTATCAAAGGAAATACCTCGTTGATCCTTCTACCACCAATCAGATTACTTACCAGCGTAGTTGTTGCCGAACTCAGCCCCCAGACAGGAATCATCAGAAACATATAAACGCTCCTTGTAATGTTCGATGCAGCCAGAGCAGTTTCACCGAGCTTCTCCAAAACCATAAAAAAAGCAAACCAGGCGGAGAAGGCAATAAAATATTGCAGCATTACCGGACCGGCAAGCTTGAATATCCTGGAATATAACCTTTTGTTGATTTTCTGAAATTTGAACAACCTGTAGGTGTTTATATGCTTGTTTTTTATTGTCCAAAAAAGGTAAAAAGAGAACGTAACCATCTCGGCAAGGTTGGTAGCTAGTGCTGCCCCTCCAACGCCGAGGGCCGGCATGCCTAGATTTCCGAATATCAGGATGTAGTTAAAGACGGCATTGCTGGAAGCCATCATGAGTGTGGCTACTGAAACAATCCGGGTGCGTACCGTTCCAAAATAAAATGAATTGAAAACAATGTTGCAAAAGCCAAACAAAAACCCGAACCGCCGGTAGGAAATAAACTCCAGGCTTTTCTCCAAAACCCCCGGAGAGTTGATAAAACGCTGAAGAAAATGTGGCGCGGCCAGGGTCATAACCAGGAATAGCGCCAAGGAAAGAAACAGCATAAAATATAGGCCGTGGTCAAAAAATCTTCCAATGGCCCGGTAACTCCCTTCACCGTTTCGCCGGCCAATCAAAATCTGCATCCCCACCCCAAACCCGGTGCCCAGCATCACCATGGTAAGGTGAAACAACCCCCCAATGGCAGCTGCACCCAGACTCACCTCGCCCAGCCTTCCCAAAAAGATGGTATCAATTACTACCATCAGGTTTTGTGCTACCAACCCGATGATAATTGGGTAAGATATTCCCCATATGCTTTTGTAGGTGATTTTGATTTCC